>QNFO01000175.1 GCA_003646355.1 Gammaproteobacteria bacterium | reverse complement strand
CACCAATTAGTTGTTTTCTCTTTCTTTGATTTATTTAATCGGCCCAAGCTTTTAATAAACTGGATAAGGGTGATCTTTAATATCCTTCATCCGTTTTTCAATGAACTCGAAACAAATACCACGCTCTTTATAACTCATATCCATTGCTTCATCCCAGGTAACACCACCTCTCATGAACCAACAAAGCTGAGTTAATTCTTTCAGTAAAGAGTCACGCTCTTTATCCAAAATTTCAGCATAAGCATTTATTCGCTCGTAGTCACCTTGCTTGGCCCAAAATCGAAAAAAGTTGCTGGGTCTATCGGAATATCAGTCTCCCAGGATTCTCCACTAATGGGATCTTTTACTGAGGTCTTTAACAAAGGGCCAATACTTGAAATTTCACTAGCCCTATTGGAAATCACTTTAAAAACTTTTGCTGGTACCTTTTCATACCATTCCTTAATCATTTCTCGGTCTTTAATGCCATCCACTTCGGAGATCATACTCAGCATAACATCAACAACAGAATCCATTCTCTTTTTAAACATTTGATTCCGAGCAACATTTTCCTCTGGCATTTGTTCTAGATCTTCCTGTGCCAATCGGACGGCTAACCCCATTTTAATAGGTTGAACCACCGCTCTCTGTCCCGTTTCCAAAAAAACTATACAGTCATCTTTAGATTCCAAATAAGAACCTTTTTGTAAGCATGATTTCAAATCAATATCAAATGCTAGCTCTTTCATACTACCTTCGACCTCAGCATTGTAATGAGGATTTGAGACCCTAATCCCCAACTTCTCACCGTATGTCGCAATTCGTAGACCTATCAGGATAGCATCGACATCTGGTTGATATAAGTCCCTTGGATTTATTATTTCTGGAACGCATTTTTTAATTACTCTAGAGATTCCTTCCCCGTTTAATAGTAGATCTGGACTCTTTAGGGTTAACTCATCTCTGGCGCTCATCGGATGAACATGGACCTCCCCGATTTCCTTGGCATCGGGTGCGATTTCTCCATTCTCATAGAGAAGAGCCCTCGTAGGTAATGGAATTGAAATACCGGGAATTTTCTTAATCCCAGCCAATAGTGGATTTGTAACTTCTTGATTCATTATTTCCCCTCCGGATAAATGATTATTTATCTAATCTAAAAATCAGTAAAATCTGCCTTGCCAACGGCTCTTTTCTTCTTTAACAGTCTCAGCCCAATCAACTACTGGAATATATTCCATTGGTTTAATTCCCTCATACTTATATAAACGATATGCTTTATATGGGATCTGAATATCCTTAATCATTTCATAAAATACCCTCGGTGCTCTACCTCTCTTAATAATAGGAGCATTTCTGAATTTTAATGCTTTAATTAGGGTTTGGGCGTGTAATTTGTTAAGGTAGTGTAAATTAATGGCTGGCGCACAACCTATATCCTCCCGTGGCATGCTTAAAAATAATGCTAGCGGCCATGGGTCATTTTCGTAGAATCTATATCTAATCCGATACATCCCTCCCAGAACAATATTTTTATTCTGGAGATCGAGGTATAAATCCCTCCTCAGTTCTTCCAGCTCTACTTTAGCCTCTGGTGGCTCAGATAGTGCATTTAATCGGTTAATATTACCAACAGCAATTTCGTATTTGTTTTTCGATAAGATTCTAGGCATGATAGATATATTTAGTCAAGTCGCGATGGCATAAATAGTAGAGTAAAATATAGAAGATCCTCAATGGAGAATTATTGGTGACGGAAGAATCTGACCAAATCAAGCAAATTACTTTAGCACTAGCAGAGTCTAATAGTAAATTATTAGAGCACGAGGCTAAGCGAGCAGCTATAATCAAAGAGCTTAACGAGGGGGTTGGGGAATTAGGATCCACCGCTGACGATTTTGTTGAGTCCGCTAATAGAAGATTAAAGATTGAAGATGAGGGGATTAAACAACAAGAAAGAAATATAGAGAGTCTTGAGAAATTTAGTTCATCGGTTTCTGCCACTGAGGAAAGTGTTAAGAAGGTTGGAGTGTTCTCTAGTGCGATGACGAAGAGTATTGATAAAACCAATACTCAGATAGATAGGTTAGGAGAATACTCTGGGTCCACCGGCGCCGTCATGGATTCCATAGGAAACAAATACGGCCCCGACGTCCAAAAGTCTATAGCAAGAACCACCGTTGGAATGGGTTTATTAGCGGCACAGGTACATAATGCCGCGACAGGAATGTTCGATTTAGCAGTTACTGTCCCTGGTCTATATTCAAATGCTAATGGATTAAGCGGCGCCCTATTGGATACTGCCGGAATGGTGTTTAATAGCGGCATGAGTATGCAAGAGCTCTCCGGTGTCATGAAAGAAAATAAAACCTTATGGAGATCTCATGGTAAAGCAATTGCTGGCTCAATGAGAGAAAATGAATCATTTCGAATTGGGATGGGTCTTAGCCGAGAGGAGATGGCAGGTTTTGCTACAGCAACTGCCGGCTGGACTGAAACAAATGATCCAACAGTACTAGCAGCAGAAACCAAAAAATATGTAGTGAATCTAAGGACCCTGGCACTTCAGACGGGTAGAAATGCTTCCGAGATGGAAGAATCCAGAAAGGCTGAAGTTGCATCCATGACCGGATTTATAGGAGGACTAGACGCCGGCCAAGCCAAGGTTTTTGATAGAATGGTTTTCCAAGCCAATGAGCTTTCTTCTGGGATGAAGGAATCGTTCCTCGACATTTTCAAAGGTGAGAATCTAGGGGATAGACAGGCTAAGGCCATGGATACAATGAATAGTTTAATAGGAATGGCAGCCCAATCTGGAAGAAGCATATCGGATATTGCACCCCAATTACAGAAAGATTTATTGGCCGCAGCGAATGGCGATATTGAGGCCTCTGTTAGAGCGGAAAAAGCTATGAAGGTGATCCAAGATCGAATGGTCGGTGCCGTTTTTAAGAATACCGGTGTTATATCCGAAGGTACCCAACGGATGAAGAAAGGTATTGTTGAAATAGATAGAATCCGCGATAAATCTGGTAGAACTATCTTAGAGGTAGCAGCCGCAGAGGTTAAGGCCCAGAAAGAGCAAGCAGCCCTGGCCGAAACCACACAAGGTCAGTTACTCGGCGCCGCCAATATGTTCAAATCAGCAATCGGTAATTTTGGCGGCGGCATAAGCTCAACCCTATTAGCGGTGGCTGCGCTAAAACCGGCTCTTGGCACGGTTAAAGATAGTTTCATGGGGGTTGCATCCGGGTTCAAAAAAAGCATCATGGGGGTAACCTCAATCCTATATAAATCGGTGGCTGGAGTCGCAAAGGCATTTATCTCAGTGGGAAGTGCTATAATGTCAGCAATGTGGTCTATTATTAAATTCACCGCTCAGATGTTATGGTCTGGTGCCACAATGGTTGCCTCCACCGTTAAAAATGCAATAATGGGTAGTGCTGCTCTATTGCCTGCTCTTCTTGCGCTGGCCGCAGCCGCCTGGGCTGTAGTTGTTCCATTTTTACCATTAATCGCTGTGGTAACAGCAATTGTTGGAATTGGTTATCTATTATATAAAAATTGGGATGCTATAGTTCAAGTTGCTGGAGAATTATGGCAGTCATTTAGAGATTTTCTTGATGGCGCTGGACTAGGAGCTATATCAGAATATATTGAAGCTTTCGGAAATGTTATAGGAGGAATTATCGATTTTATTCATGGCCTGTTTACCCTGGATGGCGACATGATGTCCAAAGCCACCGCCACGATTTGGGGTGGGTTAAAAGGTATGTTCGACACCCTATTTGGTGGCATAATGCCCTTAATTGGATCCCTCGGGGTTTGGGTTATGGATAAATTTAAAGGCCTGATAGATAGCATGTTTGGCGAAGGATCTTTTACTGGTCTCTCCACTATAATCCAGGATTGGCTTATAGATCCAATCGTTAAATTTTTTGCAAGTATATTTGATTTCAAACTCCCCTCGATTGGTGATTTATTAGACCTGATCCCAGGGTTTGGGTCGATTGGCGATGGCATTAAAAACCTATTCGGTTATGGTTCTAAAGAGACAACAGAACCAACACAGACAAAAGAATCAACAAATTCCCAAGATAAACCAACAACCCCAACGAGAATGGAAAGACAGACTCAAAAAACTAGGGATAACCCACCAATCATAAGTACAAGGGGCCCAAAAGTCACGGAGTTAATTCCCATTCCTGGAATGAAAAGTACTTCTGGAACCGTAGCTACTCCCGGGGCAACCCCGCTTGCCGCACAAAGCGTAAGCCCAGCAGTTTCAGGTGGCCCGGTCGCTGTCGCCGGACCTGAT
>QNFO01000174.1 GCA_003646355.1 Gammaproteobacteria bacterium | reverse complement strand
TCGATAGTTCGCGGCCATGAAATTAACGAAGGCTTTATCGTTACCTCGATACTCTTCGCCCTGATTTGCCCACCTGACCTGCCTTTATAGATGGTTGCTCTGGGTATTAGCTTTGGTGTGGTTATTGGTAAGGAAATTTTCGGTGGTACCGGCAAGAACTTCCTCAATCCGGCGCTTACTGGGCGAGCCTTAGTCTTCTTTGCCTACCCCGCAGCAATGTCGGGTGACGCAGTGTGGACGGCAGTCGACGGCTTTACAGGTGCAACAGCACTGTCTGTTATCGCCAGCGACGGCATGGCGGCATTGCAAACCCAAATGACCTGGATGGATGCCTTTATCGGAAACATTCCCGGTTCAGTGGGTGAGGTGTCTACCCTGGCTATCTTCCTCGGTGGCGCCTTGTTGTTGTTTGCTCGCATTGCTTCATGGCGGGTAATGCTCGGTGTGATGCTCGGTATGTTTGCGGTATCGACTATCTTCAACATGATCGGCTCAGATGTTAACCCCATGTTTGCAATGCCCTGGCATTGGCACCTGGTGGTTGGTGGCTTTGCTTTCGGTATGGTGTTTATGGCGACTGACCCCGTGTCGGCCTCTATGACCAATGCCGGCAAAATGTGGTTCGGTGGTTTGATCGGCGTCATGGTGGTGTTGATTCGGGTGACAAACCCGGCCTTCCCCGAAGGCATGATGTTGGCCATTTTGTTCGCCAATCTCTTTGCGCCATTGATCGATCATTTCGTGGTCCAGTCAAATGTAAAACGGAGGCTCGCACGTGTTTAATAAAGATACCGTTGGCGGCACGCTCAGCGTTGCCCTGATCCTTTGTGTGGTGTGTTCGATTGTTGTTGCATCCTCGGCCGTGCTATTGCGACCGATGCAGCAGGCCAACAAAGACCTCGATCGAAAAACCAATATCCTCGCTGCCGCGGGTTTGCTGAAAGAAGATGTCAGTATTGATAGCCAGTTCGAAGATATTACGGTGCGAGCCGTTGATCTGAACACGGGTGAATTCACTGACACTGTCGATGTGGCAACCTACGATCAGCGCAAGGCCAGTAAAGATCCCGCTCAGTCTGAAGAGTTGTCGAGTAGCGATGACCTGGCGAAAATTTCTCGCCGGGCTAACATTGCCACCGTCTATATCGTCAAAGGCTCTGAGGGCATCGACAAGGTGATCTTGCCGGTTAAAGGTTACGGTCTGTGGTCAACGCTCTATGGCTTCATCGCTCTGGAAGGTGATTTAAACACCGTTGCCGGACTCGGCTTTTACGAGCACGCCGAAACACCGGGCCTGGGTGGCGAAGTTGATAACCCCCTGTGGAAAGCCAAGTGGGTGGGTAAAAAGGTCTTTGATAGTGAAGGCAAAACTGCGCTGACAATTATCAAGGGTTCGGTTGATACCAGCCGCGCTGGTAGTGAATACCAGATCGATGGTTTGTCGGGGGCGACTTTGACCAGCCGTGGTGTCAGTCAGTTAATTAAGTTCTGGTTGGGCGATAACGGTTTTGCACCGTTTTTGGCCAAGCTTAAAGAAGGGGAGGCGTAATCATGACGGAAAAAACGAAAGATATTCTGTTTAAGCCGGTTGTTGAAAATAATCCAATTGCACTACAGATTCTTGGTATTTGTTCTGCACTGGCGGTTACTTCACAACTGTCCGTAGCTCTGGTGATGTGTTTGGCTTTGACCGTAGTAACGGCATTTTCAAACTTTTTTGTTTCTTTAGTGCGCAATTACATTCCCGGTAATATTCGTATCATCGTGCAAATGACCATCATTGCCTCGCTGGTAATCGTTGTTGACCAGGTGCTCAAAGCCGTGGCTTACGATGTCAGCAAGCAGTTGTCGGTATTTGTTGGTTTGATTATCACCAACTGTATTGTTATGGGTCGCGCTGAAGCTTACGCCATGAAGAACCCGCCAGTGGCGAGTTTCCTTGACGGCATCGGCAACGGTCTCGGTTACAGCGTGATTTTGATCGCTCTGGCTGTGGTACGTGAACTCTTCGGTTCCGGCTCCTTGCTGGGTATTCAAATATTGCCTGTAGTCAGCACCGGCGGCTGGTATGTGCCAAATGGCCTATTACTACTACCGCCTAGTGCTTTCTTCCTGATTGGTGGCTTTATCTGGATCTTGCGTACGTTTAAAACAGATCAAGTTGAGGCGGCTGATTTTGAGATGGCGCCCAATACTCGAGCGGAGGTGGCGTAATGGCTGAGTATCTGAGTTTATTTATTCGCTCTGTTTTCATTGAGAATATGGCGCTGAGTTTCTTCCTCGGCATGTGTACCTTATTAGCCATCTCGAAGAAAATTGAAGCGGCGATTGGTTTGGGTGTTGCTGTAGTGGCTGTATTGGCGATTACCGTACCGGTCAACAATCTGCTTTACACCTACCTCTTGTCTGAAGGCGCTCTAACCTGGACTGGCATAGAGGGCATGAAAGATGTCGATCTTAGCTTTCTTGGTTTATTGAGCTACATCGGTGTTATTGCGGCCATCGTACAAATTCTGGAAATGGTTCTCGACCGCTATATGCCAGCGCTGTACAACACCCTCGGTGTTTTCCTGCCGCTGATTACGGTTAACTGCGCCATTATGGGTGCCTCGCTGTTTATGGTTGAGCGCGACTATGACTTTGGTGAGAGTGTCGTTTATGGCATTGGTGCCGGCATTGGTTGGGCGCTGGCTATCGTCGCCCTGGCGGGTATTCGTGAAAAGCTTAAATATAGCGATATGCCCCATGGCCTACGTGGTCTCGGCGGTGCATTTATGATTGTTGGCTTGATGTCCCTGGGCTTTATGTCCTTCGGCGGCATGAACCTGTAAGGCAAGGTAGAGGATTTTATGAATATGGAAAATATAACCATCATTCTTGGCGTCGCGATGT
Source organism: Gammaproteobacteria bacterium (assembly GCA_003646355.1). The sequence goes on along the minus strand of QNFO01000174.1, from coordinate 1,406 downwards.
TTACCGGCATCGTGCTGGCATTGGTTGCCTTCATTCTGGCAGCAAGATCTCGCCTGGTTAGCAGTGGCGATGTGACGATTGAAATTAACGGCGAGAAAACAGTAACTTCACCTGCCGGTGACAAGCTGCTGCAAACCCTGGCTGCCCATGACTTATTCCTGGCTTCGGCCTGTGGCGGCGGCGGTAGTTGCGCCCAGTGTAAGTGCATCGTGACTGAGGGCGGCGGTTCCATTCTGCCCACGGAAGAAGTGCACTTTACCCGTCGTGAAGCGGCTGAAGGCTGGCGTTTATCCTGTCAGGTGCCGGTTAAGCAAGACATGAAAATTGTTGTTCCCGAAGAAGTCTTCGGTGTTAAGCAGTGGGAATGTGTTGTTGAATCTAACCCCAACGTAGCGACCTTTATTAAAGAGCTGACCTTGCGTTTACCTGAGGGTGAGAGCGTTGATTTTCGTGCCGGCGGTTATGTGCAGCTTGAAGCGCCACCCCACCACATCAAGTTTAGCGACTTCGATATTGAAGAAGAATATCGCGGTGACTGGAACCACTTTAATTTCTTCGACCTTGAGTCGAAGGTCGATGAGCCTGTTATTCGTGCCTATTCAATGGCGAACTATCCCGAAGAGCAGGGCATTGTTAAGTTCAATATTCGCGTTGCTGCGCCACCACCGCGCACTCAGGGTTTACCCCCCGGGCAGATGTCCTCTTATGTCTTCAGCTTGAAGCCAGGCGACACGATTACGGTTTACGGCCCCTTCGGCGAGTTCTTTGCTACCGATACCGACAAAGAAATGATTTTTGTTGGCGGTGGTGCGGGTATGGCACCCATGCGCTCGCACATCTTCGATCAGCTCAAGCGCTTGAACAGCACGCGTAAAATGAGCTTCTGGTACGGCGCTCGCAGCTTGCGCGAGATGTTCTACCAGGATGAGTACGACATGCTGGCCAAAGAGAACGAAAACTTTCAATGGCATATTGCGCTGTCAGAGCCCCAGCCCGAAGATAACTGGGATGGCCTGACTGGCTTTATTCACAATGTATTGTTTGAAGAGTATCTCAAAGAGCACGAGGCCCCAGAGGACTGTGAATACTACATGTGTGGGCCTCCGATGATGACAGCTGCAGTGATTCAGTTACTGCACAGTCTGGGTGTCGAGGACGACCATATCTTCCTCGATGACTTCGGCGGTTAATGCAGTGAACTATCGCACTCGAACGGGGCCTTTATCGGCCTCGTTTTTGTTTCTACTGGCTTGTCTCTGCCTGCTGGCGGCTTGTACCCGTAAAGATATTGACCTGTCTTTTACTGGGCAGACCATGGGTACTAGCTATCACATTACCGTGGTGACCGATGCCGGGCGTTTCCCCGACGGCGTTGAAGATGCAGTAGCGGCACTCTTGGGTCGGCT
>QNFO01000173.1 GCA_003646355.1 Gammaproteobacteria bacterium | reverse complement strand
CACCAAAGCCCATATCGCGAATAGTGCCCTTAAATACGCGCCCCGGAAGCATGTCAAAGACGATAGCCACCTTGTCATTGGGGTCAATATTGCCGAGATTGTTTTCGGTGAAATCCGCTTGTACCCAAATATTATGGGTGGCGATAAAGGTCATTTGCGGCGCCCCTGCCCCGGCGAAGTTACCTTTGTCCAGGCGTACGCCGGTGACGACGCCGTCATGGGGGGCGCGCACCGTTGAGCGTTCGAGATTGAGTTGGGCCTGGCCTAAAGCGGCAAGGGCTTGCTGAATACCGGCATTGGCTTCGCCTTCGGCACCCCTGGTCTGAATGGCTTGTTCCAGCTTGGCCTCCGCTGTCGCAACGCTGCCGAGTACTGAGGCCAGTGACGCTTCGGCCGACTCCAGTCGGCGTACAGAAATCGCATCGGGGTCTTCTTTACGAATGGTGCGCATACGTACCGCATCTTGTTCAGCCCCGAGCAAATTGGCTTTAGCTGAACTGAGTGAGGCCCGTGCCGCTGCCACCGATGCTATTGATGCGCCGAGACTCTGTTTGGCCGCTTGAAGATTCGCCTCGGCTGTTTGCACCCCGAGCTGGTAGCGATTGACGTCTATTTGAAAGAGCTTTTGCCCGGCCTTTACCGGTTGATTATTGGCCACGGCGACCTCTGTAACGGTACCGGATACCTCGGAGGCAATAGGCACCACCAGGGCATGGACCCGAGCCTGAGAGGTATAGGGCGTGACACGGTCTGAGCGCAGATACCAAACAAGTAGTAGTAAACAAAGGCCTAAAATAATGTAGGTCCACTTGCGTACCGGGTCGCTGCTGGCGGCTGTTTCAGGCGGGTTGGCTGGCTCTGCCATTAGGTGGGTACTTCCTTTGATCAATAGGTTTATCGACGGCCTAACTATTGTCTACCAGTCGGGTTTGGGCACGCGCTCATTTTCACGGTCAACTTTTTCAAAACCGACGTCGAGCAAGTCACCCCAGTTTGTACGTTTATCCATCGTCTCTCCGGTCTCAGCATCAATCATGGGAAGAGCACCCCGCTCTTCCCAGCCGCCACCGAGGGCTTTATACAGGGCCACCAAACTGCGGACTTTATCACTTTGGCTAGTCACGTAGCGTTGCTGCTGACTAAATAAGGCCTGCTGGGCGTCGAGCACGCGCTGGTAATCGGAGAAGCCTTCGCGAAAGCGCAGGGTTGCCAACTCATTGGAGCGCTTCGAGGAGGCCACTGTTTTTTTCAACAGCGCAGCCTGTTGTGTGCTGCCATTAAAACCGGCCATGGCATCCTCGGCCTCCCGCGCTGCCTGCAACACGGTTTCACGATAGTTGACCAAAGTCTGTTGTAAGCGCGCATCCTGTACGCGAATATTATTTCTGATACGACCATAGCTCAAAAAGGGCCAGCTAAACGAGGGGCCAATACTGTAGGTGAGCGCATCAGAATCGAAGAGGTTGTCAAAGTCATCATCCACCGGGCCACCGGCACTAAGGCCGATGGAACCGATCAAACTAAAACTGGGGTAGAGGTCAGCCTCAGCCAAACCCACCAGGGCATTCTGCGCCATGGCCTGTAATTCAGCCTGGCGCACATCGGGGCGGCGGCGTAGCATGTCGGCGGGAAAACCCACGGGGATAGCCACCGGAATAACGGGAATAGACTCGGGGTCTTTTTCCCGGGCTAATAAAATCGTTAATTTGCCGGGACCCTGCGCCAATAAAATGGAGAGTGCATTGCGGGCTTTTTTGAGGCTGGCTTCGAGGGTGGGAATGGTCGACTGGGTGCTGAGTAATAATGACTGGGCCTGCTGCATGTCGAGGCCGGAATCCTGCCCGTTGCGGTATAAAACCTCGGTAATGGCAAAGCTGCGCTCTTGAATAACAATATTTTCCCGTGATATTCGCAGCTGCTCTTCGGTGGCACGAATCACTGTATAGGTGTCGACAACCTGGGCCGTGACTAACACCAGCGCATGATCGTAGGCGGCAATCGAAGCCATAAATGCCGCGTCTGCCGATTCAATACCGCGACGGAAGCGACCCCAGAAATCAATCTCCCAGCCAGCACCTGCATTCAAACCGTACTGCCAGTAGTTGGAGGTGGCGCCGCTGCTCTCGGGCGGGGATATATGGGTAGCGCTGCCATTGATACGCTGGGACTGCGGGTATAGCGCACCGACCGCAAGACCCAGTTGCGCCCGGCTTTCGAGCACGCGCAGACCCGCTATTTCTAGTGTATTGTTATTCGCTCTGGCAATTTCAACGAGTTCATTTAAAACGGGATCATTAAATACCTGCCACCAACGGGCGACATCGGCGGGTACGGGCTCGAGGCCCCGTTCGGCAGATTCTAACCATTGCGCAGTAGTATCGAGTTCAGACTGAACAAAGTCAGGCCCCAGCGGAGCACAAGCTATAAGCCATAGGGGGGCTATTAAAATAAAAAGCCTGATGAATAAATATTTGTAAAATCGCACAAGCAAAATCGCTATTACCTGAAAGTTTATTGGGCCGGGGTATCAGCAGGTTGATGCTGACGAACCATGCTTTGCATGATAGAGAACATGGTGCCCGCTGTAAGCCCAAACATGAGCACACCATTGGCGGCCTCAAGTGCGCCAAGTAAACGCCACTGCTCACTCATCACAATATCGCCATAGCCTAGCGAGGCAAAGTTAACCGTGGAATGATAAAAGGCCGTCGCGAAATCCTGGAACTCACCCAGATACATAAACAGTGAAGCCCAGATGGCAAACTGAAAAATATTACCGGCAAATAGCACAATTAAAGCAAAGGACAATATCCACATGTCACTCAATATCGTCCCTTTTTTAAGCTTGCGGCTTCGTCGATTGACAAAAAATTGAATCAAAACGACCACCGCCAATACCTGAACAAGCATATTGACGAAGATAGTGAGAGTGCCGATAACAAGAGGTAATAGCATGCTTATATTTCTGCTTTAGGCCCGCTTAATTCGCTGAACGTTCAGACTCAAGGTTTGTGCCTGAGTCAAGATCAATCCCTGAATCGCCAGCCTCTTCACCCATCGCCAGCCAGGCCTGAAAGAGTTTATAGCTCATCGCAAGTACGACGGCACCCACAAACAAGCCAATAATGCCCGACATGACCATACCGCCAATGGCACCCAGTAGAATCACCAGCATGGGGGCCTCAACACCTCGACCCAACATGATGGGTTTTAGCACCATATCCAAAAATGAAACGAGAAGGCTCCAGATCATAAACAGGGTGGCAACTGTCGAAGACTCAACAGAGAAAACGTAAACGATAACCGGCCCTAAAATCAACCAGGATGGCAATTGAGCAATGGCGACAACCAATACGAATAAAGCCCACAAACCTGCGCCGGGCACGCCAACCACTACCATTCCAAGCCCCCCCAGAGCAGCCTGAATAAAGGCAATACCCAGCACCCCGGTAGCGACACTACGAATAGTGGCCGTTGACAGGTTTAATAGCTCGTCACCCCGCTCGCCTGCAAGGCGTCTAAAGAAACGCTGCATGGCTATGGACGCCGCTTCTGCATTGGAGAGAAAGGCTGCCGCGATCAATATCGAGAACACCAGCGACAATATGCCAAGCCCAGCGCCCGCTACGTTAGCAAGCAGGCTTTTACCCAATGCTTTCAACTGATCGGCATTATCCTGTAAAAACAGCGTGAAATTGGTGGCGGCTTCGGACCATGCGGTGTGAACTTTTTCCCCTATCAAGGGCCAGTCTTTAACGGCGTCTGCAGGAGGGGAAATATGAACTGTGCCTGCAGCTATCTCTTTCCCGAGGCTACTAGCACTTTCTATGGTGGAACCCGCAAAGATCCAGACGGGCACGATAACAATACCCAAAGCAATCAAGGCAAAGACAACAACCGCTTTTTTCTTACTGCCATTAAAGACCGACTGCAATTTTAGAAAGGGTGTATAGCTGGCAATGGCAATCACTGCACCCCAAATAATCAGTGCAATAAAAGGCTTTAGAATCATTAAGGCCCAGGCAAGAATAATAATGATCAAGCCGAGACTAACGGCAATTTCAACCGCTTGCTTTACCGGTGTATTACTACCCTGTCGATCTGAACTGTCCATATTCTAATCCTTTTATTATCGGTTAAAGTTGGCACTGCAAGGATACATCAGTAGCGGCTAATCATGCACTTATAGATTGACTCAGCTAATTTAGGTCCTAGCTTATTGGGTTCGTACTTATTTAGATCCACACTTTATTATTAATAGTCAATTTCTAGCGCAGCACCAACAACACAAGCTGTAT
>QNFO01000172.1 GCA_003646355.1 Gammaproteobacteria bacterium | reverse complement strand
CTCTACAGGGTGATAATGCCAAGTGAGTTTGATTAAGTAATACACTTAAGTGACGCGCTTTAGTCCGAGTGCGATACCCGGATGTTGAATGGTGTGAATTGAGAATATGACGAAGATACATCCCGCAGCAATTATTGATCCCTCTGCGCAACTCGGCGAAAATGTTGAAGTTGGCCCCTGGACGCAAATTGGCCCCAATGTGCAGGTCGGTGACAACTGTGTTATCCACTCCCATGTGGTGCTGAAAGGGCCGACGGTGATCGGTAAAAATAACCGCATCTTTCAGTTTTCAACGCTGGGTGAAGACACCCCCGATATGAAGTTTCAGGGTGAAGAAACCCACCTCATCGTCGGTGACAATAATACCTTCCGAGAAGGTGTCACCGTGCACCGGGGCACGGCGCAAGATAATGCGGAAACCCGCATTGGCTCCGATAATCTTTTTATGGCCTATGTCCACGTCGGCCATGATTGCGTGGTCGGTAATCACAATATTCTGGTGAATAACGCCTCTATATCGGGTCATATTCACGTCGGTGACTGGGTGTTTCTCTCTGGTTACACGCTGATACATCAGTTCGTCAAAATTGGCTCCCATGCTTTTTTGGGTGCAGGTGCTTATCTCAATCAGGACTTGCCTGCCTACGTGATGGCGGCGGGGCATCCGGCGATACCGAGAACTATCAACAAAGTAGGTCTGGAGCGTAGAGGTTTTAGTAAAGCCCAAATTTTGGCAATTAATAAAGCCTATAAAATACTTTATCGCCAGGGTTTAAAACTCGATGAGGCAATGACGCGTATTCTTGCCAACGAAGAGCACCGCGATGTGCTGCAGCCCTTTATCGACTCAATCAATAACACCGAGCGCGGCATTATTCGTTAATCGTGACTAATCGTCCTTTACGCATCGGCCTCGTTGTCGGCGAGGCCTCAGGTGACCAGCTCGGTGCAGGCTTGATGGCCGCTCTGCAAAAGTCTCATCCCGATGCCGTCTTCGAAGGCGTTGCTGGCGATAAGATGCAGGCCCTCGGTTGTACCTCGCTTTATCCCATGGAAACCCTCTCCGTCATGGGTCTGGTAGAACCCCTCAAGCGTTTGCCAGAATTACTGCGTATGCGCCGTGGTCTGGTTGACCATTTTATCGCCCAGCCCCCCGATGTCTTTATTGGTATTGACGCACCCGATTTTAATCTCGGCATTGAGCTGCGCTTAAAAAAGGCGGGTATTCCCACTGTTCATTACGTTAGCCCTTCAGTCTGGGCCTGGCGTCAGGGGCGGATTAAAAAAATTGCGCGTGCAGTCGACCACATGCTGACTTTGCTACCCTTCGAGGCGGATTTTTATCATCGTCATAATGTGCCGGTGACTTTTGTTGGGCACCACTTGGCAGACGAGTTACCGCTGGAGCCTGATATGCGAGGTGCTCGAGCGCAACTAAATTTACCGAGTAATACGCCGATTATTGCGCTGCTACCCGGCAGCCGACAGTCAGAAGTCGCACTGCTGGGTCAGCTGTTTTTCGATGCGGCACGTCTCTGCTTAAAAGAAAACCCCGAACTGTCATTCGTCCTGCCAGCAGCCAACCCCGCGCGGCGCCAACAAATTGATGCCATGCTGGCTGATGCTGGGGACTTGCCGGTAACGGTACTCGATGGCCAATCTCATCTGGCGATGGAGGCGGCTGATGTCGTCTTACTCGCGTCCGGCACCACAGCCCTTGAAGCGATGCTGCTGAAAAAACCGATGGTTGTGAGTTATAAAACCGGCTGGCTCACACACGCCATTATTTCAAGAATGCTGAAAGTGCCTTATGTTTCCCTGCCTAATCTTCTCGCCGGACGAGAGTTAGTACCTGAAGTCCTGCAAGATGATGCCACTGCAGAAACTCTTGCCGAGCTCTTGCTGGCACGCCTTGGGAATTCGGCACTTGCCGTCAAACTGCGCAGTGAGTTCATAGAGATACACCAGCAAATAAAATGTAATGGCAGTGCGAAAGCCGCTGAAGCTGTCCTCGCTGTGATTGCAAAACAGGTAAAGCCCCACTAATGGCGACGCGTGCGAGACAGGTGCACATTGACCCCCAATGGGATGAAATCCGTCTGCTTGCTGGCGTCGATGAAGTTGGAAGGGGCCCACTAGCTGGCGATGTGGTCACAGCTGCGGTGATACTCGACCCTGATCGCCCCATTGCCGGTTTGGACGATTCCAAAAAGCTCAGTGAGAAACGCCGTCAAAGTCTTTATCACGAGATTAAAGAAAAGGCTCTGCACTGGTCTTTGGGGCGAGCCAGTGTTGAAGAGATTGATGACATCAATATTTTACAGGCGACAATGCTCGCCATGGTGAGAGCGGTTGATGGCTTACCCGTAAGCCCAGAACTTGTGCTAGTTGATGGCAACCGATTACCAAAGTGGCATTACAAAGCGCAGGCCGTGGTTGGTGGTGATGGTCGGATTGCGGCAATTAGCGCCGCATCAATTATTGCCAAGGTGACTCGCGATGCTGAATTGGCCGAGCTCGATACACTGTATCCGGGTTACGGTTTTGCGGCTCACAAAGGCTATGGCACAGCACAGCATCTAGCCGCTTTGAAGTCATTGGGTCCGTGCCCCGTACACCGCCAATCCTTTCGCCCGGTGAGGGAAAGCCATCGTTAAGATGCTTTGCCGATGCTAGATCGGGGCTTACACTGACGACCATTCGAGTGAACACTACTTTTGAGCAACCTCTGGGAATGTAAAAACCGTGCTTGATACCCGCCCTCTCTTATTAGCCAGCGACTTTCCCGCAATACAGCGCGACGTGCCAGAGACACTGCAGGTCAATCTTGGTTATCTCTGCAATTTGAGCTGTACCCACTGTCACGTCAACGCCGGTCCAAACCGCACCGAGTTAATGGCGCACGAGCAGATTGATCTGGTGCTTGAGGTACTACAGCAACGCCAACTAAAAATGCTTGATTTAACCGGTGGCGCGCCGGAGATGAATCCCCACTTCCGCTATCTTGTTGAACGGGCTCGGAGGCTTGGCATAACGGTGATAGATCGCTGTAATTTGACGATTCTTCAAGAACCCGGTTATGAAGACCTCGCTGAGTTTCTTGCCGCACAGGGCGTCGAAATTATTGCCTCTCTGCCGTGTTACTCCGAACAAAATGTTACTGAGCAGCGCGGTAAGGGCATTTTTGAAACGAGTATTGAAGCTCTGAAAAAATTGAATGCTCTGGGTTACGGGCAGGGCGAAGCGCTGACGTTAAACCTTGTTTACAATCCCAACGGTACTTTTTTACCGCCATCGCAAGTGGCCCTTGAACAAGAGTATAAAGCCCATCTACAACAAGATTTTGGCCTGCAATTCGACCAGCTTTTTACCATTACCAATATGCCCATTAAACGTTATGGCGCTATGTTGCTGGCTAAGGGCGAGTACGAAGCCTACATGCAATTGTTAAAAGATAATTACAGTGATGATAATTTAGAAACGCTGATGTGTCGGCGTTTACTCAGCGTTGATTGGCAGGGTTATCTCTACGATTGTGATTTTAATCAGATGCTTGAATTACCGATTAATTCTGGAAACAACATTATTAATAAGCAACAGAACGTCATTAGCTCAGATAGACGGCGCCCCCATTTACGGGATTTGTTAGTGACTGATTTTTCTGCTCAGGCCATTGTTGTCGGCGAGCACTGTTACGCCTGCACAGCAGGGCAGGGTAGTAGTTGTGGTGGTTCTTTAAATGAGGAATAAAGCAATGAGCGATAGTGTATCCCCAATAGAGAGTGAATCACTACCACTGTCGATTATTATTCCCGTGCTCAATGAAGCGGAAGAAATCTACCCCTGCCTGCGGCGTTTACAGGAACTGCGCAAACAAGGGGTTGAGGTGATTGTGGTCGATGGCGGCAGTGACGACGACACCATAGCCGTGGCGACACCGCTGGCCGACCAGGTGATTAGTAGTGAAAAGGGACGGGCGCGACAAATGAACGCCGGTGCCGCACTGGCAGATCGCGACTGGTTGCTCTTCCTCCACGCAGACACACGGCTGCCCGTTAATTTACCCGATATTATGGTGGTGTGGGGTTTTACCCCCTCGGTGTGGGGCTTTTTTGCTATTAAGGTCAGGGGCGCACCGACGCTACTGCGTGTCGTGCAGTGGTTCATGAACCGCCGCTCCTTTTTAACGAGCATTAGTACGGGTGATCAGTGCCAGTTTGTGAAGCGTGCAGTCTTCGAGGAAATAGACGGTTTTGCCGATATCCCCTTGATGGAAGATATTGATCTGAGCAAGCGGTTGAAGAAAAAATCCCGCCCTCTCTT
>QNFO01000171.1 GCA_003646355.1 Gammaproteobacteria bacterium | reverse complement strand
TTGGTTCTGCTCGCCGCTTTTTTTGGCACCAGTGAAATGACACCAATCGCGGGCGCCGGTTATTCAGGCCTGCCCTGGCAGGAAACATTAGTCACCGCCGGCCTCTCGAGCGTCGGCATCGCAATGTTAATCGCCTCTATCATTCTGGTGATTGGTTTCGTGCCACATCCAGATAGCCCTGAAGACAGCAAATAGGCCCTTTATTCGTATAAATACTTTTGAAACCCTACAAAAGTTTCACGAATAATAGCGAGAGAATCGCTCTACATGCAGCTTATGAAATACCCCGAATCCAACAACACTTGTTTTAAAGCATCTTATCGAGACTGTCGCGCTGCGCCACGGGGCAAGGATGCCAAAGTGATATAGTGCCGACGTCTTTATAATTCACTGCTTGGCATACCTATGAAAAAGTCCAACCCAGCAGATATTATTGCAAGTGCTTGCGAAGCGTTGAGTTTAGCAGGGAAAGATGCCGCTAGAAGCATCATCGCTACTAAGTATCCTCACCAAGAGGTTAGCAATGCCGGGCGAAAATATACCGAACTTCAATCTACGGAAATTTTCATCCGGGACGGATTCATTGACCGATTTTCTGGTGAAAAGCTAATTTTTCCACCAGTTCTTCGTTTGTTATCCAGAGAGATTCCAGAGGAATTTCCATTCCATCAAAATTGGAAAATGTCCGAATGTCACATTGCATATTGGAAATTATTTCCTACTGTTGATCATCTTATTCCTGTAGCGCGAGGAGGGCCTGATGAAGCATCAAATTGGGTAACGACCTCGATGGTACTTAATAGCGCAAAATCGAATTGGTTAGTGGAAGAACTTAATTGGACTTTACACTCTCCAGGAAAATCTTCGAGCTGGGATGGTTTGTTGCCATGGTACTTGGCATACGCTAACGCCCACCAGGAGATACTTGAAAACTCGTATTTAAAACGCTGGTATAAAGCAGCCATTCGAGCTAAAAACCCCTAGCCAAGCGCTCAAGCTGGTCAAAGTGCTACGCCCTTCACCCCTTAGTTGCGCATTACTAAAGTTTTTAATAATGGTGCCGAGTTGGGATGCGAAGTGGCCTTAATACGGACTTAATACTACAGACACAAAAAAGCCCGCGATTAAGCGGGCTTTCAAGTCATCGATTTAACGATGTTTTTTGGTGGAGCCTAGCGGGATCGAACCGCTGACCTCAACACTGCCAGTGTTGCGCTCTCCCAGCTGAGCTAAGGCCCCAAAAGAGGATCGGCATTTTATGTAGCCGGCCCCCTGCTGTCAAGATAAACCCCTATGTATTAGCACTTATTTGTCGATATTCTTTTTCGAGCTTCTTTAGTTGCTTCTTTGATGGCGAGCCCAACACAGCGAGACCGTGGCGCACGCGGGCGCGGCTCATGTCGGGGCCGAGCACGACCATCGAATCAAATAGCGGTGGCGCTGAGGGGCTGCCTGCGATGGCGACAAACAAGGGGGCCAGAAAGACTTTTAGCTTCAATTCCATGTAAGTGGCCAATGAAGACAGCGCGGTGTACAAGCTGTCTCGCTCCCAGCTTTGCAGCTCATCCAGCGCCCAGACGCTGTACTGAAGGATTTTTTGCATTTGCGGCGCATCAAGACTTTTGTTTTCAAAGCTCTCTTCGCTCAACTCGGGCAGCCCTGAGAGGAGGAAGGCCACCAGGGGTGCAACGTCACTGAACTTTTCAACCCGCTCTTTAATCAGTGGAATAAACTCAGCCAGGCGTTGCTCATTAATGGCCCATTCGGCCATACCATGGGCGAAGCTTTCGTCGTCGAGGTCTTCACGTATCCAGCGGCCATTGAGCCAATCGAGCTTTTCGACATCGAACACCGGGCCACCGAGGTGGACGTTGTTGATGTCAAAATTATCGATCATTTCGGGAAGGGAGAATTTCTCCTCTTCATTGGGCATCGACCAGCCCATGCGCCCGAGGTAGTTGATAACGGCTGCTGGCAGGTAGCCCATGGCCTTGTAAAAATTAATACTGGTGGGGTTTTTGCGCTTGCTAAGTTTGCTTTTGTCGGGGTTGCGCAACAGCGGCATGTGGCACAGCTCAGGCATAGTCCAGCCAAAATAGCGGTACAGCAGTTGGTGCTTGGGGGCGGAGTTGATCCATTCCTCACCGCGAATAACGTGAGTGATTTCCATTAGGTGGTCGTCGACCACGTTGGCGAGGTGGTAGGTCGGCATGCCGTCGGCCTTGAGTAGCACTTGCATATCGATCTGCGACCAGGGGATTTCAATCTCGCCACGCAACATATCGGTGAATGTGCAGCTGCCCTCTTCCGGTATTTTCATACGAATAACATAGGGCTCACCGGCGGTGCGACGACTTTCAACCTCATCGGCGCTTAGCGCTAAACTGCGGCCATCGTACTTGGGGGTTTCACCACGGGCCATTTGCTCACGACGCATATCGTCGAGTTCAGCCGGGGTGGCAAAGCAGTAAAAGGCGTGGCCGTCGTCGACGAGCTGGTCAACGTATTGGCGGTAAATATCCATGCGTTCACTTTGGCGATAGGGGCCGTAGTCGCCACCCACGTCGGGGCCTTCGTCCCAGCTTAGGCCGAGCCAGCGCAGGGAATCGAAAATCATTTTTTCAGAATCTGCCGTGCTACGCGCCTGGTCAGTATCTTCTATACGCAAAATAAACTGCCCTTTGTGCTGGCGCGCAAAACAGAGGTTAAACAGGGCGATATAAGCGGTGCCGACGTGGGGGTCACCCGTCGGGGAAGGCGCGATGCGCGTGCGAACAGTCATAGAGGGAATACCAGTGCGAGAGAAAAGAAGAGCCGCGAATTATATCGTGATTTAGCCCAACTGGTGAATAGCTTGTGGGCGACTAAACCAATAACCTTGGCCGCCTGCAATACCAAGACTTATGAGCATATCCCAGTCGGCCTGTGATTCAACACCGACGGCAATAACGGGCAGCGCGCGCGCCTCGGCCAAATGCACAAGTGCTTTGATGTAAAACTGATTATCTTTTACCGCGTGAATATTGCGACTAAAGCTGCGATCAACTTTCAAATAACGCAATGGCAAACTGCCCAGATAGGCAAAGCCCGAGGTCGCGAGGCCAAAGCCATCTATTCCCAGGCCAGTGCCGTGGCCCGACAATATCACCTCAAATAGACGGATATCGTGCTCGGCAAGCCGTAGCATGCGCTCTGAGAATTCAAAGGTTAGCAACTTGGCAAAGACGGGGTTGTCAGCAAGAAATTCATCCAGCCAGCCGTGAAAGTCTGCCGACTTCAAAGAACTCAGGCAAATATTCACACTGACAAGATGCTCCTTGCCCTGCCATTTTTCGCAGAGTTCTGTAAGTACTAATTGATCCAGCTCCGTCGCCAAACCCGCGCGTTCAAAGGCTGGCATAACGATTCGCGAGGCCAGGCTAGAGCCATCGCTAGCATCGGGGAAACTGGAGAAGACTTCGTAAGCGCTTAACTCTCTATCCGTCGAGCTGTAGGCGCCCTGTATATTGAGCTGTATTTTTTTCTCTGCAATGGCTTGTTCAGTAAAGGCCCCCCAGTCGATGGCCGAGATAGACACCAGTGGCGCCTCTGCCCCGTCAATATCGGCAAAACGCCCCCACTCACTCACCTCAACCTGGGTGAAAGAGCGCAGCACCATGTCGGCCTCACTCAGCAGTTCAGGGCCATTGCTGACGCACTCGCTGTAAGTAAAGCCCATGTGTATGGCCAGCGGCCAATCGTGCTGCCCTAGCCAGCTAAGCTGTGTCGCAGCATCGAATAAATTTTCACCAAGTCGGTCTGCCTCCTCGGTGGGAATATCGCTAATAAACACCGCAAACTCACGACCCTGCCGGCGGGCAATCACGGCCTGGTCGTAATCCCCAAGTGACGCTTTTAAGCAATCAGCGAGGGCAACGAGTACGTTATTGCCTTCAACTCGCCCGGCCAGCTGATTAATTTGCTCAAGCTGCTGCACGGCAAAAATCATCAATGCTCCGGAGTGCCGACCAGAATCATCACCGGCACAGCTGTTGAGGCGAGCGTCAAAATCGGCACGATTCGATAGACCCGTGAGTTGATCGGTATGCGTTTGCACGCGTAAATTAGCGATCAAGTCGAGCTGGCTACTGAAGAGTTTTTTCAGCTGCACAGACATACGATTCATCCCGGCGACCAGGCTTGCAAGCTCACGCGTGCGAGGCATAACAGTCTGCTCGACAAAGTCCTGACGACTAATATTATAAACTTGCACCTCAAGCGCTTGCAGAGGGGCTAGCAAACGACGTATGGCAGGCCATAGCAGTAAACCGACACCAACACTGA
>QNFO01000170.1 GCA_003646355.1 Gammaproteobacteria bacterium | reverse complement strand
GTATTCAGCGAGGCGATTGGACCTGCTGCTTACCTTGCGACTCTCGTGTACCTGGGCTTACTTGAGTGCTGTTTGTTTTTGGCAAGAAGATCCTCGGCCTTTACTAGGGGATAGCAAGGGTCGGGATAAAGGTGGGGTAAGTGAGTTTTAGTTTTGTTTGGTGAATGTCAGTGTGTTTTCGGCAACGGCAAGATCGCATTTAATTTGTGCTGCCATTTTTCGCGCAACGGACATATAAATAATCTTGTCCTCTTCGTCGACGTCCTGGCAGAAATTATCCCGTATATAAACCAGTGATTCGCCCTTCGGCAGGGTTTCGATTTCATGATAGAGATTAGTGCTCGACATTATTAACTCCCAGCTTATAGTGTATTTATATAGAGTAAATAAAAGGCGGTGCAGTCAACGCCTGTTTTTGAACTGCGTTCTTTTTTCTTTGCCAGCACTATTAAGCTAGGACAGTATGTTAACTCTGTCAAGAAAATGAAAGGATGATTTGTTTTGAGCTTTCGTTCCGTTGATTTATAGGTGCTGCTTTTCTTGTATGCCGTTGAATAGTTTACCCCTGGTTTTCAGGTGGTCTTGTTTCTCTCATAATAAAAAATAACAAGCGAAAAATAATTTTTATAAATAATAAATATATAGCACTTTATCGGAGATATTGATGTCAGTGACTACGCTTAAAAAAGTACTCTTTAAAAATGCCCGATTGATCGACGGTGTGTCTGATCAGCCGCTCAATGGAGTTTCAATTTTGGTCGAGGGTGAGCGCATTACTCAGGTATTACAGGGTGATATCCCTGTGTCTGAGGGAGTGGAAACCATCGATCTCAGCGGTAAAACCGTGATGCCGGGGCTGATCGATACCCATGTGCATACGGTGATGATGGATAGCGAATGTCTGCCTTTGTTTTTAGCGGCGGGGGTGACCACGGCGCGGGATGTGGGTGGGCGGCTCGACCTGGTTTTAAAGAACCGTGATGATCTCAATAGTGGCAAAAGGCTGGGGCCGCGCTTATTTGTTTGCGGGCCTTTGCTCGATGGGCCGGGGGCCAGTTTCGAAAACCCCAGTTTCACTATCATGCTCGACGCGGTGCGGTCTGTTGAAGAAGTGCCGAGTAAAATCGGCGAATTACTCAGTGCTGGCGTCGACGGCATTAAATGTTATTTCACCATGACTCCCGATATCGTACGTGCAGTGATTGACTATGTTGACAAGCGGGTGCCGGTGACGGGGCATTTGGGTTATTGCTCGTCAATGGAGGCGATTGAGGCGGGTATCGACGGCCTGGAGCATGTATGGATCTCCCCCTACAACGATATCTGCGCGCTGAATATGCGCTTTGGTAAAGATGCCAGCATGCTCGATGCCTCCTTTTGGAGTGACACCATGGCCGGTTGGGAGCAGGCTGACCTGGACGGTGACAGGGCGCGCAAATGGATTGACGCCATGGTCGAAAAACAGGTGCATATGGGCACCACCCTCGACTTATTATGGACGGCGAAGGCAGGGCTTGAGGCTTCGCTGAAAGATCCCGATCGTCGCTTGATTACCCCAGAGGGGCTAAAGCGACAGCGCAAAATGAAAAAGTTTTTGGGTGATCGCCCCGACTGGGATATTCACCCCGGCTTTTACGACACCGGTGCCGGTAGTCTGGCATTGGAAAAGCAGCAGCAAATTACCCGTATGTTGCATGAGTGCGGCGGGCGAGTCGTCGGCGGCACCGATTGCGGTGCGCTGTCGTATCCGCCACCAGGCTTTGCCCTGTTACGCGAGATTGAGCTACTGGCAGAGGCCATCGGCAATATGGCGGCGTTGCGGGCAGTGACCTCTGTGGCGGCCCACTATCTACGTGCCGATGATGATATTGGTGTGATTGCACCGGGGCGTTACGCGGATTTTCTGGTGCTGACGGGCGACCCTTTAAAGGATGTGAAAGAGTTGCGCACCCTGGAAACGACTTATCGCGGCGGTATCGCCTATAATCCCCAGCAACTAATTGCCGATGCACCCCAGCACGAGCCCGATGGCCTTGATTGATCGCCTGTTTAGAAGCCGGTGTTAACAACAGTTATTTAAATAGAGCCGTCGAGCCTGGGTGGCATCCCCGAAATTTTTCATTTAGACAGGAGTAGTAAATTGAGCGCAGGAAAAAGATTACCGGGCACGCCCGAACCCATGCACCGTTGGCCGGGTGCCGGCGGTATCTCCATCGCGGGTGACTCATGGGGCGACCCCAAAGGGCCGTTGATATTGCTGCAGCACGGCGGCGGTCAGACTCGCCATGCCTGGAAGGGTGCGGGCGAAGCGCTGGGTGCCGCAGGTTATTACGCCGTGGCCTTTGATGCCCGTGGCCATGGTGACTCCGACTGGGCGCCGGACGGCGTTTATGGCATGGATATCATGGTTGAAGATTTAAAGTGTGTTATCAAAGCCCTCGGCGGTACACGCCCGGTCTTAGTTGGCGCCTCTATGGGTGGCGGTACCAGTTTAGTGGCGACCGGTGAAGATCACATCGACGCCACGGCTCTGGTGATGGTCGATATCGCACCACAAATTGAACCAGCGGGGGTCGATAAAATTATGGCCTTTATGAGCCAGAAGCCCGAGGGTTTTAGTTCTTTGCAGGAAGTGGCCGATGCTATTGGTAGCTATCAGCCCCACCGCAAAGCGCCGAAAAACCTCGACGGTTTGGCGAAGAACGTACGCGAGGGTGAGGACGGTAAATACCGCTGGCACTGGGACCCCAAGTTTCGCACCATTCGCCGCGATATGAACAAGCGCAAGGACAGGCTTGAAGCCTGTACGAGCAACCTGTCACTGCCAACACTGCTGGTGCGCGGTGGCTTGTCTGATGTACTCAGCGAAGAGGGTGCTCAGGGCTTTCTTAAACTTTGCCCCCAAAGTGAATACGTCAATGTTACCGACGCCGGACACATGGTGGCGGGTGATCGCAACGATGTCTTCGGGACGAGTGTGATCGACTTCCTGTCACGTACCGTGCCGATAGCCGGTGAGCCGGTACAGCAAGCCCACGAAGTACATCCACACCACGAAGGGCCTCCCGGTGATACGGTTGATGTTCCCTGAGAAAGAGTTGCAGGTGAAGTGGCTGTAGTCCTCGGCTATAAGCCCGGTAAAAAGGCGGAGTTTGCTCCGCCTTTTTTTCGTCTCGTGTTTATTGCCTGAGGGGGGTAAAAAGAGCTTGCCATGGAAATCTGTATCAGTGCCGAAAAGAAGAAAAGCACTTTAATTTAGCTATTTTTGTTATCGCGCTTGACACTAAGGGGCTGTATTCATAGAATGCGCGCCTCTTAAATGATTAGCTTGTTTGAGAGTGCCTCGTCCCGTTCGTCTAGAGGCCTAGGACACCGCCCTTTCACGGCGGTAACAGGGGTTCGACTCCCCTACGGGACGCCATTTTTTTTGGCTGTAAAAGCGCGGGAATAGCTCAGTTGGTAGAGCGCAACCTTGCCAAGGTTGAGGTCGCCGGTTCGAACCCGGTTTCCCGCTCCATTTTACGCATTAGTCGTTCTGACTAATGCGTTCGAAATCATTAAATAAGCGCGTAGAAAACCCTCCATTGTTTACTTGCCGCTGTTTTTTCAAAGAGTTTCATTTCTGTCTGTCGATAATATTATCGCAATCTAAAAGCACAAATTCATTTGTCGCCTCGAAAAGCATTAGCGCTGCCCTTATAATTCAACTCCATGCCCAGGCTGATAGTCAATTTCGCCGGGTGTCGTTTTACTCCGCTAGTCGGTATTGAAATGAATAGTGATCTTCCCGCTTTAAGTATTAAAGGGCTGACCAAGGCCTATGACAACGGATTTCAGGCGCTGAAAGGTGTCGATCTCGATGTTATGCCCGGTGATTTTATTGCCCTGCTCGGCCCCAACGGCGCGGGTAAGTCGACCATCATTGGCATTATCAGCTCGCTGGTGAGAAAGACCGCGGGCTCTGTCGCCGTCTTCGGCCACGATATTGACAAAGACTTCCCCCGCGCTAAAAAAGATGTCGGCGTGGTGCCACAGGAATTCAATTTTAATCAATTTGAAAAAGTCTTTGATATTGTCGTCACCCAGGCCGGTTATTACGGACTGCCGCGAAAGCTGGCCGAGCAGCGTGCAGAAAAATACCTGCGCCGGCTCGGTTTATGGGACAAGCAAGATCAGCGTTCGCGCATGCTCTCGGGGGGTATGAAACGCCGCTTGATGATCGCCCGTGCGCTGGTACACGAGCCGCGCTTGCTGATCCTCGACGAACCCACCGCTGGTGTCGATATCGAGCTGCGTCGCTCGCTGTGGGACTTCCTGCGGGAAATCAACGAGCAG
>QNFO01000169.1 GCA_003646355.1 Gammaproteobacteria bacterium | reverse complement strand
ATAAAGGGGTGAACAATGGAAATTCAAATGCTTTGGTGGCAGTGGGTACTGCTTGGCATGGGCCTGATGATACTGGAAATGTTTCTACCCAGTTTTATTGCGCTCTGGTTTGGTTTGGGGGCTATTGTGGTCGGCTTAATTGCCTGGCTCTTTCCGCAGATGGATGTCTCGTGGGAGGTGTTTATCTGGGTGGTCTCCTCCAGTATGTTTGTCGTGCTGTGGTTTAAGGTCTTCAAGCCGAGCATGGTCGATAAGACCAAAGCCGGTATTTCTCGCGATGCCGCCCTTGGCGAGGCGGGGCAGGTGGTGAAAGCGCCTCACGGTGATGGCCGCGGTGTGGTGCGCTTTACCATGCCGGTGCTGGGTGAGGATGAGTGGGACTTTATTTGTGTCGAGGAGGTGTCCGAGGGCGACAAGGTGTTTATCAAGGATTTCTCGGGTAACACCCTTATTGTGGCCAAGTCGGGCATCTAGGGTTTTCTTGTGTCTGAATTCGTGTGTCTGAGTTGGTGATGTCGGCTGTTTTACAGCAACTGCAGGTTCATTTTTCCACGCTTGAGCAAGCTCGGAAGATTTATGTGGGCTACAGCGGCGGTCTCGACTCTCATGTCCTTTTGCACAGTGCCGTAGCTACTCTGGGTGCAGAGCGAGTCATCGCACTTCATATTAATCACCAGTTGAGTGAGCGGGCTTCTGATTGGGCTGAACACTGCGCGCAAGTGTGCCGAGGATTGGGTGTCGATTTGCAAACCCATGCCGTCGATGTGTGTCAGCTAGAGTCGAGCACTGAAAATACCGCCCGTGAGGCACGCTACCAGGTGTTTGAGAAAACCCTCGGTGAGGGCGATATTCTCTTGCTCGCCCACCATCAAAATGATCAGGCCGAGACGGTGCTCTATCGTTTGCTGCGCAACTCAGGGCCTCGCGGTTTGGCCGGTATTCCCGAGGCTCGGGCCGTGGGTCGAGGCAGTTTGCTCAGGCCTTTATTGCAATTACCCCGCAGTGAGCTGGAGAGCTATGCCCATGAGCATCAGCTCAACTGGATTGAAGACCCGTCCAATGCCGATTTGATACACGATCGCAATTACCTACGTCATCAGGTAACACCGGCGCTGGGTCAGCGCTGGCCCGACTTCGCTGCGCGTATTGCGGCCAGCGCCAGTCTTTGCCAGCAGGCCGATGAGCTGAACAGGGATCTGGCCGAAATCGATCTCAATAAACTTGGCGATAAACCAGAGCGGCTGGGCTGGAGTATTGATCTCTCTGGCCTCGTTGCACTGTCGCCTTTACGTCAGGCCAATGTGCTGCGCTACTGGGTGAGCCTGCATGGCCAGTTGCCGCCGGGTTATCAGAGCATAAAGGCCGTACTCGAAAACGTATTGCCTGCGGGGCAAGATAGAGCGCCGTTGGTGGTCTGGCCAGGTGGTGAGTGGCGTCGCTTTAACGGTCGATTGTTTTTACTGCCCGGTGGTTGGCGTGAGCAAGCGCCGGCGGCCTGCGAGTGGCAGCCAAAATCGCCCTTAAAATTAGCGGACGGTAGTGCTTTGAGCGCCACGCTGACTAACGAGCCGGGTTTGAAGTTGTTGGTGGGCGAGCGATTGCTGATCAAATTTCGCCGCGGTGGCGAGCGCTGCCACCCGGCGGGCAGGGTGGCTAGCAGTAGTTTGAAAAAGCTGCTGCAGGCGTATCAGCTCGAACCCTGGTTACGGGACAGAATCCCACTGATTTATAAACATTCGGCGACAACTGACAAGAGTGAGCAGCTGGTTGCCGTGGGTGATCTCTGGGTTTGTCAGGGCTTTAGCGCCGACGGTGGTGATTGTGCCTACCGTTTAAGCTGGGATTTGTCATCTTAAATACGTTTTAGCCCACCACATAAAGGGTGATTTGTCGGCTAAGAAAGAAACGAATTGCACCTTGCCCGGATTGTGACGGGCGCTCTTTTCTGCTAATCTGGCACCCCTTCTACAGCCCGTAGAAGTGTCGCCTAAAAAGCGATAAATTCGCCGGGCCTGCAATGTAACCATCCACAATCATTACCTTACAGGGTAAGCATGACGCGATTTATTTTTGTGACAGGTGGCGTTGTTTCGTCGCTTGGTAAAGGCATTGCCGCCGCCTCTTTAGGCGCCTTACTCGAGTCGCGGGGGCTAAAAGTCACCCTGCTCAAGCTCGACCCCTATCTCAACGTTGACCCGGGCACTATGAGTCCGTTTCAACATGGCGAGGTTTTTGTCACCGAAGATGGTGCCGAAACCGATCTTGATCTGGGTCACTACGAGCGCTTTCTCAATTCGCGCATGACCCGCAATAACAATTTCACTACCGGGCAGGTGTACGAAACCATTCTGCGCCGCGAGCGCCGTGGTGAGTATTTGGGGGGCACAGTTCAGGTCATCCCCCATGTTACCGATGAAATTAAGCGCCGGATTATCAAGGGTGGTGAGGGCAATGATATTTGCCTGGTCGAAATCGGCGGCACCGTGGGTGATATTGAGTCCCAGCCTTTTCTAGAAGCTATTCGCCAGTTAAAAGTGGAGCTGGGCAGTGCTCATGCACTATTGATTCACCTCACGCTGGTGCCTTACATCGCCACGGCGGGCGAAACCAAAACCAAGCCCACGCAACATTCGGTTAAAGAGTTGCGCTCTATTGGCTTACAGCCCGACGTGCTAATTTGTCGCTCAGAGGTGGCTATTGACGCCGGCTCAAGACGCAAAATCGCCCTCTTTACCAGTGTTGAAGAGCGCGCCGTTGTGCCGCTGATGGATGCCGACAGTATTTACAAAATACCGCGCTATCTCTTCGACTGGAAGCTCGACCAGTTCGTCGTCGAGCGCTTCCTGCTGGACTGCCCGCAAGCAGATCTCAGCGAGTGGGATCAGGTGGTCGAGAATCAACGCCAGTCAACAACGCCGGTCACCATCGCCATGGTCGGTAAGTACATGGAGTTACTCGACGCTTATAAGTCTCTCAACGAGGCCTTATCTCATGCCGGCATACAAAATCTGGCCAAGGTGAATATTCGCTATATTGACTCCGAAGACCTGTGCGACAACATGGCTTTGCTCGACGATTGTCACGGCATCCTGGTGCCCGGTGGCTTTGGTGAGCGTGGCGTCGAGGGTAAAATTGAAGCCGTAAAATATGCCCGTGAACAGAATATCCCCTACCTGGGTATTTGCCTGGGTATGCAGGTCGCGGTGATTGAATATGCGCGCAATGTGGCCGGGCTTGAAAATGCCAATAGCACCGAGTTTGATGTTAATACCCCCTACCCGGTGATTGGTTTGATCACAGAATGGCTCGACAGTAGTGGTAAGCGCGAGCTGCGCACAGAGGATTCGGACCTCGGTGGCACCATGCGCCTTGGTGCGCAGGAAAGTCGACTGGCATCGGATTCAATGGCGAGGGAGATCTACGGTTCAGATGTTATTTCCGAGCGCCACCGCCATCGCTATGAGGTCAACAATAACTTGATTGGCGAGATCGAGGAAGCCGGTTTGAAAATCGGTGGTTGGTCGGGGGACGACTCTTTGGTCGAGACGATTGAGCTGCCCGGGCATCGCTGGTTTTTCGCCTGCCAGTTCCACCCTGAATTTACCTCCACACCCCGCAGTGGCCATCCGCTGTTTACCGGCTTTGTCAAAGCAGCGCTGGATTACAGTCAGGAGTCCTGATCAATGACAGCAAAGATCGTCACTGTTGGTGATATAAAAGTCGCTAACGACCAGCCCTTTGTACTTTTTGCCGGGGTCAACGTGCTCGAATCACGGGACTTTGCCCTGCAGGTCGCCGAGCATTGCGCCGAGGTGGCTGAACGACTGGCTATTCCCTATGTGTTTAAAGCCTCTTTTGACAAGGCCAATCGCAGCTCCATTCACTCCTTCCGTGGACCCGGTTTAGACGAAGGCTTGAAAATCCTCGCTGAGGTTAAAGCGACGTTTAATGTACCGCTGATTACCGATGTGCATGAAATAGAGCAGGCCAGTGTCGTTGCAGAAGTTTGCGATGTGATTCAGTTGCCGGCTTTTCTCGCCCGCCAGACCGACCTCGTTGCGGCCATGGCGGCGACGGATGCTGCAGTGAATATTAAAAAGCCACAATTCATGAGCCCCTCGCAGGTCGGCAATTTGGTCGATAAATTTCGCGAGTGCGGCAAGTCGGACGTTATTTTATGCGAGCGCGGCAGCAGTTTTGGCTATGACAACCTGGTGGTTGATATGCTCGGCTTCAGTGTGATGAAGGAAGTCAGTGGCAATGTGCCCATTATCTTTGATGTCACCCACTCGCTGCAGTGTCGGGATGTCGGTGGTGCAGCCTCCGGTGGGCGTCGTGCGCAACT
>QNFO01000168.1 GCA_003646355.1 Gammaproteobacteria bacterium | reverse complement strand
TTATTCAGAGGTTCCCTAGCGAAATAAATAGGGCCTTAGAATCTTGGCGCGTCGATTAAGGAGTTTAAATCTGTGCGACTACTGCTGGTAGAAGACACCCCGTCCCTCGCTTCTGGTCTAAGCCTGGCTCTATCGAATAAAGGTTTTACTATTAACCATGTCAGCAAAGGCCAGCAAGCACTACAGGCGGTACAAAATGACAAGCCCGATATTGTCACCCTCGATCTTGGTTTGCCCGATATGGATGGACTTGAGGTACTGCGTCAAATTCGCAAGCTCGATAGTGAGTTGCCGGTGTTAATTCTGACAGCCCGAGATTCAATAGAGGATAAAGTCAGCTGTCTCGATCTCGGTGCGGACGATTATTTATGCAAGCCTTTTGAAATTGAAGAACTAGAAGCACGACTACGCGTACTTGAACGACGACTCGGCTCTGCCAGTTCGAGCAAAATTGAATTCGACAATATCATCCTCGACACCGCGACATTAGAAGTCATACAAGAGGGTATTAGTGTCGATTTATCACGCCGCGAATACACCTTGCTGAAATCTTTGCTGATGAATGCAGGCAAAGTGCTGACCCGCGATAGTTTAGAAGACAAACTCTATAGCTGGGGGGAGGAAGTCGCCAGCAATGCCATCGAAGTGCATATTCATCACTTGCGAAAAAAGCTTGGCGCAAACCTGATTAAAACGGTTCGTGGTGTTGGCTACACTATTCCAAAGCCCTAACCTTATCGGGATGAAGCCACAAACATCGTGAAATCCATTCGTTCCTATTTAATTATTGCCGTACTGTCGGCAATAACATTGATTAGTTTTCTCGCTGCACTGCACGGATATCGCTCCAGCATGGCGGCTGCAGAAGCCCTGTTTGATAAACAATTAAGTGATACGGCAAGCCTGATTGCCGATATTTACAGTGAAAATAGCCCACAACAACAAAATATTTCGAGACAAAGACAAGACAGTGATATCGCCTTCCAGATTTGGCAAGACGAAACAACCTTGCTATATCATTCGGCAAACAGCCCCACCCACCCAGTTGCTACGTTTAAGCATGGTTTTCACGATGAAAACTTTAACGGCTACCGCTGGCGAATTCTGGTTCACCATGAAGCAGCCGATTCGTACTGGATTATTGTTGCCGAACGAGCCGATGTACGATTTCTATTGGCAGATAATATTGTTATTGAGTCCGTTGCCGCAACGGTGATTGGCTTACCCATAGCAGGGCTATTTATCTGGGTAATTATTGGTCATGGTTTGAGCTTATTACGCCGTCTTGCCAATGAATTACAAAAAAAACAAGTTGATGATTTATCTATGTTGGTGCTGGATAATCCGCCAAAAGAGCTAAAAGTCGTTGTCGATGCGATCAATGCCCTGCTTCAGCGGCTTGAACTCTCAGTGGCTAGAGAGCGACGACTCAGTGCCGATGCGGCCCATGAACTACGAACGCCCATCGCAGCACTCAAGCTGCATATTCACAACCTGGGCAATGACCTATCCGCTGACAACCCCGTTCTTATACAGCTGCAAAAAGAAGTGTCTGGGCTGGGACATTTGATCGAGCAGATCCTCCTCCTTTACCGTATTTCACCTGAGCACTATCAGGCGAGAATGGCTCCGCTTGATCTCAGTGAACTTGCCAGGCAGGTAATCGCCGAGCAATACGGCTACTTTGAGGATAAACAACAATCTATCGAGTTAATTGGCGACGCCTGTATTATCAATGGCGACAATTTCACGCTCACCACCTTGCTGCAAAACCTGTTAAGTAATGCCAATAAATACACACCTGTGCACGGTCATATTAAAGTGCTTATTGAAAATATTGATAGCAAAGTTAGCCTGAGTGTTATTGATTCTGGCCCGGGGATGGACGAGGCTGAGCGAGAGCGTGTTTTCGAGCGCTTTTATCGTATTGGTGGCGACCGACATGGCTCCAACGAACAGGGTAGCGGCCTGGGTTTGTCTATTGTCAAACTGATTGCTGACCTCTACCAGGCAGAGATACATTTCAAAGAATCTAGTTTTGAAAGTGGCCTGGCAGTTGTCATTGTATTCCCGATATTAATAGAGCAACGGCGGTTAGTCTCTTGAGACTACTAAAAATCTGGGGTGAAACTTGCTGTAAACGCTCTACTTACGCACTAATTGTCGTGCTGCTATCACCCTTAGTACAGGCGGGAAAACCCGTTGTAGAAATAAATATTGAACAGCATTTATTCGTTCCCTCCGAAATCACCATTCCTGCCAACACCAAAATAAAACTACGGGTACACAACCGTGATGCCACACCTGAAGAGTTTGAGAGCTGGGAGTTAAACCGTGAAAAAGTCATTATGGGAAATAGTTCGGCAACTATTTTTATTGGCCCCCTGCCACCCGGGATCTACCCGTTTTTCGGTGAATTTAATCCAAAAACTGCCCAGGGCAAAGTGATAGTGGAGTAAGCCCATGCTATTAACCAGTGTCATTATTGTACTGCGAGAAATACTGGAAGCTGCCCTGCTAATTGCCACTCTGCTCGCGGCAACGCGCTTTTACAGTATCGGCCATAGCTGGCTGCGAATTAGTATTAGCAGCGGTATTGTAGGCGCCCTCATTTTCGCCTGGCAGCTACGAACGATATCCAATCTTTATGAGGGCCTGGGCTATGAAATCAGCAACGCCGCATTACAGGTTCTTATTTATGGGGTGATTTTAGTGCTGATAGCACTACTCTTGAAACTCTATTTGTGTGGGACGACAAATAACAAGCCATTGGTCTTTTTTATGGGCTTTGCTCTTTGTCTCAGTATTATTCGAGAGGGTTCTGAAATTCTCATTTACTTTTCTGGGTTTATGCACAATACAGAAACGCTGAGTAGCGGCATTATTGGCTCTGTTATTGGTGCCGGGGTTGGCTTTAGTTTTGGTGCCCTATTTTATTTCCTGCTCAGCGCATTCCATAAATCGCTATCTCTTATGGTTGCTCTCGGCCTGCTAGTGCTAGTGGGTGCAGGCATGTGCTCCCAGGCTAGCATGTTACTAATGCAGGCTGATTTCCTACCTTCACAGAGGCCGCTGTGGAATACCTCTAGCTGGATACCGGAACCCTCCATCCCCGGACAATTGCTCTACGCTCTTATTGGTTACGAGGCGACGCCCAGTCCACTGCAGGTTAGTATTTACGCGGGCAGTATCTTTATTTCACTGACAGTCGCTGTTATTTCCTATACTTTTTATCGTAGATCGACCAACAAAAAAGCCAGTACCCATCCATGAAAGTTAAAACTCTCAAGCCTTTTCCAGCAAGGCTGACAAGCTGCCTGCTGTTTATTTACCTGCTAAGTCTTTTGTCTGTAGGCCCTGCGCTGGCAGATGGATCAGTAGTGAGTAAAATTTATCACCCTTATGTACAGCCACTAGAAAAAGAAATTGAACTCCGCACCCTCTACGAAAAGGATGATGATCTTAGCGACCATCAAAAATACAAACTGGCTTACGGCCAGTCACTCTCCGACACCTGGTTTGCTGAAATCTATTTAATTGGCAGTAAAGATGGCGGTGATACTTTTGAGTTTGAGGCTTACGAGGCCGAGCTTAAATGGCAGATGACAGAACAAGGAGAATATTCGGCAGACTGGGGTGTACTCTTCGAGCTAGAAAAGGAAGAAGGCGGTGAATGGGAAGTATCGAGTGCATTACTTGTAGAACGCGAATGGGGGCGACTCGTCGGTACGGCCAATCTAGCGGCTATTTACGAGTGGGGGGACAAGATAGACGATGAGCTGGAAAGCAAACTGGCCCTGCAAATACGTTATCGCCACTCACCACGCTTTGAACCTGCTATTGAGTACTTCTCCGGTGAAGACTACCAGGGCATCGGCCCATTAATAATGGGTCGTGAGATTTTAGGACCGGCAAAAAGACTGCGCTGGGAGTTGGGTGCCATCTTTGCAATAAACAATGATAGCCCTGATTTAACAATCAAAACCTCTCTCGAATATGAATTTTAGGTTAGGCTTAACCCACTACCGGTCTGAAATATAATGCAGCAACCATGAGCCCATTAAACGACAGGCAAGACGCTCAAAGCGCAGCCATCGGCCATATTACCGAAGTCCATGGCCCAGTGGTTGTTATTGCCTGTCAGCAACCACCGCGTATTAATCAAATGCTACGCGCCTCGATTGACCACGTCAGCTACCTGTTTGAAGTGCATCAACACATCGACCAGCACCATATCCGCGCCATCACCCTCCACCAAACTGCCGGTTTGCAGCGTGGCATGCCGGTGTACGACACGGGTGCTCCTTTACACGTACCGGTGAGCCCGGACTGCCTGGGCCGTTTGCTGAATGTTTTTGGCGA
>QNFO01000167.1 GCA_003646355.1 Gammaproteobacteria bacterium | reverse complement strand
TCCGATCGTAAATAGGCAATTTTTTCGAACAGCTGTTATCGTGCATACTGAAGCGTGGCGATACTGATGTTAACCTCAGCGAAAAGCATTGGTATCTGAATATTGATCTTTAATCGCGACGATATCGCCAATAATTTCGTTAAATATGGGTACCAGTGTGGGGTCGAAATGCTTTGCACTGAGGGCGTTGATTTCTTTCAAGGCAGCATCAACACTCCAGGCATCTTTATAGGGGCGGCGGGAGGTAAGGGCATCGAATACGTCAGTGAGGGCGACAACACGTGCTACCAGTGGAATGGCTTCACCTTTGAGTTCACGTGGGTAACCCGTGCCATCCCATTTTTCATGGTGGGTGAGGGCGATAAGGCTGGATAACTCGATCAGTTCAGAGGGGTGGCCGGAGAGAATTTCAGCACCTATTTCAGCGTGTTTTTTCATTACCTCCCACTCGCTGGCATTGAGCTTGCCAGGTTTAAGAAGAATATTGTCGGGTGTGCCTATTTTGCCAATATCGTGCATGGGGCTGGCGTTGAGTAAGAGCTCGGCCTCATCGTCACTCATGCCACAGGCCCTGCCGAGTAATTCAGAATACTTGCTCATGCGAATAATATGCGTCCCGGTTTCATTGTCGCGGTAATCAGCAGCTCGCCCCAGGCGGCGAATAATTTCCAGTCGCGTCTCCTGGAGTTCGTTGGCTTTTTCTTCCAGTTTTTGTGTGCGCTCTGCAACTTTTTCTTCGAGTAATACATTTTGCTGGCGAATTTGATTATGCAGGGTGCGTACTTCAAGCATGTTCTCGATACGGCTGAGTATTTCAACGCGCTCAAAGGGCTTGGTGACAAAATCTTTAGCGCCTGACTTGAGTGCGCGGAGGCGGGTATCGAGGTCGGCCGATGCCGTTAGCACGAGGATGGGTGGGTAGTTGCCACGCACG
The DNA here is from genome assembly GCA_003646355.1 of Gammaproteobacteria bacterium. The sequence continues at coordinate 3,429 of QNFO01000167.1, read as the reverse complement.
GCTTCAATAGCCATGAGTTTTTCCATCACGCCAAAACCATCGAGCAGAGGCATGTTGATATCAAGCAGTACCAGGTCAAAATCCCGCGCGCTATACAGCGCTTCAACCTCCAGGGGATTGGTGGTTGTATGGAGCTGGGTGTAACCGTCCTTTTCTAAAATTCTCTGTAGTAGAAGAACATTCGCGGGTTCATCGTCGACAATAAGTATGTTTGCTGTTTTAGAGTGGTGGATTGTCATTTTTATGCATCCTTACTTCTTCTAATAAAGTATCGACGGTGTGCAACAACTCTTTAATATTAAAGGGCTTGGTTAAATAAGAGTGGGCGCCGGCGGCGAGCAATTTATCGATTTTTGACTGCGTGGCGTCAGCACTGATGACGACAATGGGTATGCGCTGGGTTTCAGGCTGCGCTTTTAAGCGCGCCAGCACTTTATCGCCCATTAGTACGGGTAAATGAATATCGAGCAGAATTAAATCAGGCTGATGGCGCAGGGCGAGGTCTATGCCAAGCTCCCCCGCATTGCCGTCATTAATTTAATGTGGGGGCGGCGGGAGAGGGCAACTTCGACCAGGCGGAAATTGGCGATGTTGTCTTCAATATAAAGCACTGTGGCAATATCACTGTCGTCAAAGCCGGGCAGTTTTAATGACTCCTGTTGCAAGTCCTGGGTTTTATTTTCAGCGGGGTCGTGCTCAATAATGGGTAGTTCTATCCAGAAAGTACTGCCTTTGCCTAGTTGACTGTCGAGACCCAGGACGCCGCCCATGGCTTCAACCAGGGCTTTGCTGAGTGCTAGGCCAACGCCGCTTCCCTCTACACCTTTAATGTCAGCATCGAGACGTTCAAAGGGTTCAAACACACGCTTTAAATTGTCGGGGGCTATACCGGGGCCGGTGTCCCGTATATTAATGCGCAAAATACCGTCTCGGTGCTCTTCGCAAAACAACTCCACCGTGCCTGTATCATGATTGTATTTAAGGGCATTGGACATCAGGTTGAGTAGTACTTGTTTGAGTCGCTGTAGATCGGCGATAACGTGGACATCGCACTTCCCCGCCTTAGGCACTTGAAAATGAATGTTGCGCTCAGTCGCCAGAGGGGTCATCAATGTGCTGACATCGTTGAGTAGCTCGCTGATTTTCAAGGGCTCAAGGGATAGGTCCTGGCGGCCAGACTCGATGCGGGCAATATCCAGTACTTCGTTAATTAGCCCCGTTAAATGTCGCCCTGCTTTAATAATATGGTGAACGCTTTCTTTTTGGCTGGTATTTAGTTCATCCATTTCAAGAATTTGACCAAAGCCGAGGATTGCATTTAGGGGGGTGCGAAGTTCGTGGCTCATTCGCGATAAGAAATCGCTCTTCGCATGATTTGCTCTTTCAGCGTCTTCTTTGGCCTCTAATAATTGGTTCTCAACTAATTTGCGCTCTGTAATGTCGCGCACTATGCCGGTAAATATCAGTTTGTCATCAAGCTTCACTTCCGCAACAGACAGATCCATGGGGAAAGTCGCGCCATTTTTACGCTGGCCAATAACTTCGCGGTCGACACCAATAATTTTGGCTTTTTTAGTATCGAGATAGTTGGCAATATATGCATCATGTTCCAGTGCGTAGGACGCTGGCATTAGCTTGTTGACATTCTGGCCAATAATTTCGTTGGCGGTGTAGCCAAAAATAGTTTCGGCAGCGTGGTTGAAAGATTCGACTATACCCTTCGCATTAATAGTGATAATACCGTCAACGGCGCTGTCGACAATGGCTCGGGTGCGAGCTTCAAGGTCGCGGTTTTCTTGTTCCTGTTTTAAGCGTTCTGAAATATCTCGCGCGGTGGCGACAAAAAGCATTTTCCCATCGACCACAATAAAATTAACCATGGTGTCCATTGGAAAAGTTGTATCGTCTTTGTGTTTGGCGACCAGCTGGCGAAAGTGGCCGATCACCTCTGTCTCTCCATCGTTTAGATATTTTTGCATATCTGAAAAATAAGAACTGGCGTAGGGTTCTGCCAGCAGGATGTTAAAGGGCTGGCCTTTTATTTCTGCCTCGCTATACCGAAGGTTTTCTCTGCTGTTTTATTGAAGCTTTGAACTAATAATTGTTCGTTAAAAGTAACAGATACATCAACACTGGCATTGAAGAGTGATTTGGCTTTTGACTCGCTGCTTATTAAGCGCTGGTTGGCCTGATAGTAACGTCGGTTGCTATAGTAAAAAATAGCTAGCAGTACTAATGCACAAAATAATACGCCGCCATAGAGTTGATAAACGGAGAGGTCGTGGGCTTCTAATTGTTGCTTTTTGTCGATGGATAAGTTCGATTGTATTTCTGCGATATTGACTAAAACATCTTCAAATAGTGTATCGAAGAGAATATCCTGGTCTTTTTCAACATCTGTGGTTAGCCCCATCCATTGGTCGCCCAGAGTCTTCAGCCTATGAGTTTGGGTCTGTAGGGTTTGCAGTTTTTCAACGAGTACGGGGTCTTCGGGTTTTACCATCAACTGATGGCGATACTCCCCACCCCGCAGCATGATGCCAATCAGTTGCATGGCGTTTTGTACGTAGCTATCAATGCGTTCAGGTTGCAAGGTTTGCTCACCGATAACGATTTTTTGCAGTGATAGTTGATAGAGAGTCAGTTCAGCTTTGACCTCGAAGGCCATATTTTCAAGGTGCAAAATATGTACTGGCGCTTCACGAGATATCTGTGCCTGGTAGACGAGCGAGCTGAGGGTTAGAGCGAGAAAACCAATACCGAGCAGCGTTATTAAATTAAAGCTCCGCTTTAAGTTTTGCTTGGTATTTACGCCTTGATTGCGGTGTTTGAGCATTTTCAGACATCACTTTTAATAGTTATCTCGACGTCCATGGCTGCTTATCCGTTTTAGGTCTATGTTTATAGCGAAGTGGGTGCTTTTAAGCAACCATTGTGTCCAGAGGAATGAGGGTTGGTTTAAAAACCTGCCCCAGTGGTAGGCTGCGAGTTGTTATTGTAAAAAACCGGCTACGCCTATAACGTTCAACCCTAGAAAATAATAATCATTAAGAAGGAGTCACTACCATGCTCGATATCGGCATTCTTTTTATGTTCCGCAATCCGCCCTTTAATAGCACCGACTGGGCAAGCATTTATCGTCACGAATTAGATCACGCGGTTGCCTGTGAAACTCTGGGCTACGACCACGTATGGCTCAGTGAGCACCACTTTGTCGAGGACGGTTACTCGCCCTCGGTACTGCCGATAGCGGCGGCCATTGCGGCCCGTACTGAGCGAGTGCGCATTGGCACCTATGTGCTATTACTGCCGCTGCATAACCCAGTGCGAGTGGCAGAAGATGCAGCAACGGTGGATGTGATTTCAGGCGGGCGTTTTGATCTGGGCATGGGCCTGGGTTATCGCCCCGGTGAATTTACCGGTATGGGC
>QNFO01000166.1 GCA_003646355.1 Gammaproteobacteria bacterium | reverse complement strand
TCATCGCCACGGGCCAATAATTTCAGAGCGAGGTGAGAACCAATAAAACCTGCGGTGCCGGTAATTAATATTTTCATGTGTTTCTTTATTCCTAATTGATTACTTAAGATCTACCACGGCCAATGGCGTAGTAAGCCCAGTCATCTTTTTCAAGTCGTTCGGGTGAGTAGAGGTTGCGGCCATCAATAATCACTTTATTATTTAAACGCAGGGCTATTTCCTCAAAGTCCGGGGCGCGAAACTGCTGCCACTCCGTACAAATTACCAGAGCATCGCAGTCATTTAATACCGAGTATTTGTCGTCACAAAGTTGCAGGTTTTCGTGGTCGGTATAAATACGTCGTGTTTCATCCATTGCCACTGGGTCGAAGGCTCTCACTTTGGCGCCGGCTTGCCACAGGGCTTCCATTAAGGTGCGACTCGGCGCTTCGCGCATGTCGTCGGTATTGGGTTTGAAGGCCAAACCCCAAAGGGCAATAGTTTTACCGGCGAGGTTTTCTTCACCATCAAAGTAGTGAGCGAGTTTACTAAACAGCCGGGTTTTTTGCTGCTCGTTAACCTGGTCAACAGACTTTAATAGTTCGGCGTTATAGCCTAGCTGCTCTGCTGCCTTGGCCAGGGCTTTAACATCTTTGGGAAAGCAGGAGCCGCCATAGCCGCAGCCGGGATAAATAAAGTGGTAGCCGATGCGCGGGTCCGAGCCCATGCCTTTACGTACCGCTTCAATATCGGCACCCAGCAATTCCGCCATATTTGACAGCTCATTCATAAAGCTGATTTTGGTGGCGAGCATGGCATTGGCTGCGTACTTGGTCAGTTCGGCAGAACGGATATCCATAAACACCGTGCGTTCTTGCTGGCGGTTAAAAGGCTCGTAGAGTTCGCGCAGTAGCTTTTCTGCCTCTGGGGAGTCGGTGCCGATAATAATACGGTCGGGCTTCATAAAGTCATTGATCGCAGCCCCCTCTTTAAGAAACTCGGGGTTAGAGACAACGGCGAAGGGAATGCCTTGCCCGCGTTCTTGCAGGGTGGTTTGTATTTGCGCTTTAACCTTATCGGCGGTACCTACCGGCACGGTGGATTTGTCGACAATAATGCGTTGCTCTGTCATCCGCTCGGCGATGGTTTTGGCCACGGCGAGGACGTATTGTAAGTCGGCAGAACCATCTTCGTCGGGCGGGGTGCCGACGGCGATTAGCTGGATCAGCCCGTGTGCCACAACCAAATCTGCATCGGTGGTGAAGCGCAGGCGGCCATCTTCGCGATTGCGCTGCACAATGTCTTCAAGGCCCGCTTCCCAAATGGGCAGAACGCCATTGTTGAGTTGATCAATTTTGTTTTGGTCGACGTCCATGCAAATCACATCGTGACCAACCTCGGCGAGGCAGGCTCCGGTGACAAGACCGACATAGCCCGTGCCGAATATGGATATTTTCATCTTATTGAACCCTGAAGATAATGTTGCTGAAGGCGGGATGGTGAGCGGGCATTATGTTGCAAATCCTTATGCCAGATATTGTATCTGCATTGTATTAACGACTGATGAATGCCGAGATTATACCTCGCTATGTAGCCGGCGGGGGCTTTGTCTACATTGATGTGTGCTTTTGTTACAGTGTTTGCGCTGTCGCTGGTTGTCACTTTTGGCGCAGGGGCGCAATAACAAATACTATTGCCACAGGTCGTTGGAGCCAAACTATGAAAGCCAGGTTAGGGATAGCCATTTACATCATCTTTGTTCTGTTTTCGGAGTCTATTCACGCAGCAGAATTGCCCGATGTTATCGATGGCCTGCGCCCCAGTGTGGTGGGTGTTGGCATCGTTCGGCCCGCCCGAAATAGTAAAAAACCCGCCGCTGATTTTAGAGGCACGGGCTTTGTGGTTGGCAATGGCCGTCAGGTGATAACGAACTACCATGTGTTACCTGAAAAATTAGATCGAAAGGCGAAGGAAAGTCTGGCCATCTTTGTGGGTCGCGGTAAAGCGGGCAAAGTGATGGCGGTAAAAGTGCTGCGCAAAGATAGAGAGCATGACCTGGCCTTACTCGAAATTATTGGTGGTTCTTTACCGGCGATGCGTCTGGGAGACTCCGCTTTTGTACGCGAGGGTTCAAGTATTGCCTTTACGGGTTTTCCCATCGGCGTGGTACTGGGGCTTTTTCCGGTCACGCACGAAGGCATTATTTCTGCGATTACACCGATTGCGATTCCCTCGGCATCATCACGCACTATTACCGCTGCGCAGATGAAACGTTTGCGTAAACCCTTTGATGTTTATCAGCTCGACGCTACGGCTTATCCGGGTAACAGTGGTAGCCCCGTTTATAAGCGAGACAGCGGCGAGGTGATTGGCGTTATTAATAGCGTCTTTGTTAAAGGCTCAAAAGAGACGATACTTGAAAAGCCTTCAGGCATTAGCTATGCCATTCCCGTGCGGTACGTGCATGAGTTGTTAAAAGCTTATGATCGGCAGTAATTTCTAAAGACCTGCACCAAGGGTTTGCGTTATTTCCCTGGCCGATCCCTTGTTGCAGCCACTGGCATTTTGACCACACCACAGCGGACTAAAAGCATTCGAGTCTTGTTTTTCAGCCGCAGTACGCAGTGGTGCCATGGCCGTACTCGCCAGTGGAAAAACAGGCGCTGAACTATTAAACGGGCCAAGCTCTCTGATGGCTCGATTAACGATTCCCCTCGCTGCTCGTCCCGAAAAAACATTGGTGAGTGCTGTGTGGCAGGCTGCATTACTTTTTAATGCCGCGCGGTGCAGCGCGCTAGTCGTGCTTTCAGGGCAGAGTAAATACGCTGTTCCCGCCTGTACGCCAGCGGCACCGAGAGCCATCGCCGCCTTCACACCCTGAGCATCGGCAATACCGCCAGCGGCGATGACCGGTAGTTTTACCGCCTTGACGATTTGTGGCAACAGGGCAAATGTCCCCATCTGTCGGTTCAGGTCATTACTTAAAAAGTTGCCACGATGGCCACCGGCCTCAAGCCCCTGGGCGATAATCGCATCAACACCGGCAGCCTCGAGAAACAGCGCTTCCTCGACTGTTGTGGCGGAGGCGATAATCTTACTGCCCCAGCGTTTTACCCGTGCCAATAAGTCCTTCTCTGGCAAGCCAAAGTGAAAACTCATCACGTGGGGTTTGAACGCTTCTACTATATCTGCCACCTCGGTGCTAAAGGGCCGACGCTCTGGCCCGGCCGGTATAGCCTGTATATCGAGTCCGTATTCCTTGTAATAAGGCGCAAGTATTTTACGCCAGGCGGCTTCTTGCTCAGGTTGGGGTGGCGGGGGCGTGTGACAAAAGAAATTAAGGTTGTAGGGCTTGCTGGTTTTTGTTTGCAGAGTCTTTAGCTCTTTGAGCATGGCCTCCTTGCTGAGTATGGCGCAGGGCAGTGAACCAAGGCCGCCTGCGTTTGAGACGGCAATAGCCAGGGCGCTGTTTTGCACCCCAGCCATAGGGGCCTGAATAATAGGGAGTTCAATGCCGAACAGCGCTTGTAGTGTCATTGTTAAAAACCCTATTTTTGTTTAGACAGGAGATTTTTTAGATAGGTAATACTACACGCAAGAGATATTGTGTGGCGTGGGCGAAATTAAGGCCGAGGCAATTGCCCCTGCTTTCAAAAAGGCGGTTAAATCCAGCGGGCACAGAAAAGCCCCGGCATGGCTAACAAAGCAAGAAAAAACCATTGAACAACGGCTCACCAAAGTGCGATCACAGATTATCTGTATTACCCTTGCGGGCAAATCGCTACCAAATTATTTTAAAAGGTAAAAAGGCATACGAAGAATTTATGGCTTGGGCATCAAACCTGACTTACCCGCAAGATCGTGCCCTCTGGCTATCGGACAAACCCGAGGGCATCACCTTTAACCCAGGGGCCTACCCAAAACCCAGAGACGGCCTCTGTTTTTCCCGCTTACGGAAAACCTTCCAGGAAACCAAGCGAAAACGTTGGGCGGGGACTGATGAGGTCTGTGCGCATATCGTAGAACAGACACAAGCGCGCTGGTCAACGGTTCCGAATGATTACGATACCTGGGCAGTCAGGCTTCAGTAGAAAGCCACTCAACATAAAAAGCCACTTTATTTTTAATAAACTGTTGTATTTAAAAGGTGAATTCGTGAAGATTATCTTGCCAATGCGCGGCAAACTAAGCATTAAAATAATAGGTAAAGGAAATGCCAAGATATAGGAGGCGGCCTGGAAAAGGCTATCAAAAACACTCTAGCCGGAGAAAAAATACAAGTGATTTTAACGCACCAATTGATGCTGATCTGACAGCGATTAAGGAGATAGAGGAGCTTTCCAGTATCGATAGTGCGCTGATGAAAAGCAGAGAAATTCCAGCGTTGTTAAAAGCAGTTTCATTTAGCATGCCGGTTTATCTGT
>QNFO01000165.1 GCA_003646355.1 Gammaproteobacteria bacterium | reverse complement strand
TAAAAACTGCCGTCGACAAAAAGGCTCTGTTCGCTGGTGAGGTAGACCAGTTCGGGGGCGAGAGAAAACACGGTGATGTCAGACGCATTAAGCAGGGCCAGTTCACTGCTGCGCTGTAATTCCATCAGCTTGCTGCGTACGCCCACTAAATTACTTTTGATGGTGTCTGCTTCACCGGGAACCAGGCGCATTAAATCCTGGGCAATAATTTCGGCAGATCGGGCGCTATTGGCCAGACTTAGCCAGAAGAAAACGGAGGGCTTTGTTTCGGCTGCCTCTGCTCCGTACTCTGATTTATGGCTGTCGCTTGTCCAGGGTGAATCCTGAGCGGGTGTCATGGCAACGGAGATGCCTTCTAGCGTGCTCGACCAGGGTTTGGTGGCATCAATTTCAACAATGCGAATATTGGCAGAGCGCGCTGCGGTAAAGAGTGGATCATCGCGCCATAGTTTGCCGATGGTGATAACGGCAGATGCGGATTCAAAAGTTTTCGCCAGTTTTTCTGCACGCGAGGTGAAAAAATTCGCCTGGCCGTTTAAATGTCGGCCTCTCTTCGGTAGGTTCTTTACCTCAATATTCGTGTTGGCGGTGAGGGCTGTGCCGAGATAATAAGTGATGGGCAGTGAGGTGATAATTGTGACCTCTTGACTGCTGGTCTTTTGACTACTGGCTTCGCTGTTCGGTTTTTTGTTTTTAGGCGCATTGTCTGCGGCTAAAACACTTGGCGTAATAATGGCTTGGGCACTGAGTGTGAGTGCAAACAGTAAGCCGAGGGCGAGGCTGTTTCGCCTATTTTTTGTGGCGCTGTGTTGATGTAGTCTTTTCATTGTTTTGATTCCTTACCGCGCTATTTTCTCGGTACTTTTTACAGCGTTAGTTTTTTGCCGTTCGGTAGGCGGGAAGCACGGCGCGCATAATTGTGGTGATCACAAAAAAGCTGGCTGCCACCATAATAATGGCGCCACCGGAGGGCAGAGGCAGGTCGAATTGCATGGGAATTAACACCCCGGCAATACAGCTGACGGTGGAAATAATCATGCTGAGAATGACAAAGCCGCGCAGTGAGGTGATCACATTGCGCGCCGCTGCAGCGGGAATCAGCAGCAGGGCTTCAACCAACACCGCGCCGACAATTTTTAGGCAGGCGACGGTGAGCAAGGTAATCATCAATACAAATATGTATTCCATCAACTCAACCCGTATTTTTCGTGCGCGCGCCAGACTGGGGTTGAGGCTGGCTAATAGCATGTTGTTAAACAGGGGAATGCCGAGGGCAAGCACCACGCAGGTGACAACCAGGAGCACGTTCATATCGGTATTACTGACGGTTAACACCGAGCCAAAGAGTACGGCTTCTAAAATGTGGGTGTTGACCTTGGCGGAGACAAACAATAATAAAGAAGCACCGACAGCGAGGGAGACCGAAAGAAATACGCCGATTAAGGTGTCTGACGATAGCTGTGTTCGACCCTTGGTGTAGTTCAGTAATAGCGCAAATAAAATACAAAAACAAAACATCGAGATATAGGGTTCGGTGTAAGACTCGCCGAGCATCACGCCTATGGCGACCCCGGTCATGGCCGCGTTGCCGATGGATTGGGAAAAAAAGGCCATGCGCTTGGCCACCACCATAGTGCCGACGCCACCCAGCAGGGGGCCAATTAACAGGGCGCATAACAGGGCGTTAATAACAAAGCTGTATTCGAAGGCCTGGGGTAGCGTGCCCTGCTGTGCCAATGCCTGAAGGGAGGTGCGTACCCATTCGTAGAAGTCAGTCATTGTGCAGAACCTGTTGATGCTAATTCTGAAAGCGGGGCGGTGTCGGCGTGGGGGCGTGTAAAGCGGAACAGTTTTGCGGCTTCGTCGCTATCGAGAAAAGGCTGGGGCGGCCCGGCGTAAACCAGCGTGCGATTGATACAGCTGATGGTGGCGGCCAAATCCCTGACCTGTTGTAGGTCGTGGGCAATCCAGACGATGGTGACACCCTGGCTGCGCAGCTCTTCGATTAAGCTGAGGAATATTTCTTCACCGCGATTATCCAAACTGGTCATCGGCTCGTCGAGTATGAGCAGTTCGGGTTGGGGGATCAGCGCCTGGGCAAAGAGCATGCGCTGACGCTCGCCACCCGAGAGACTACCCAGCTGTGTTTTGCTCTTGCCACTCAGGCCCACGCGCTCCAGAGCCAGTTCAGTCAGCTCGCGCTTACCGCGACTAAAACCGGCGAAGGCGGGCCGCTTGTGATTGCAAATCATCGCCATAAAATCGTAAACGCTAATCGGCAGTGATTTATCGAAATCAAGAAACTGCGGTACATAGCCAATGGTGTTTTGCGTAGAGGCGGCTTGCCAGCTGATTTCAACCTTGCCCGAATGGGGCATTTGCCCTAACAGCGAGCGCACGAAGGATGTCTTGCCGCCGCCATTGGGGCCGATAACACAATGGATTTCAGCGGCGGGGATGGTGATGTCGATGCCGGATAAAATCTCGACACCACCAAGGCTGAGCCCCAGTTGCTGGCATTGAATGCTAGGTCCTGACATAGACTACTCCGCGGCGCTTGCAGATGATTCTGCGTTAATGGCACGCATGGCCTTTACCAGCGTTTCAAGATTAGCAGTGGTTTCGTGCTCAAACAGCGCCGCCGAGTAGTCGCCATCGGACATGTGCGAGAAGGCATACATGCTAACGCCGGTCGCTTCGCGAATGGTTTCAGATAGGTTGCTGGCGAAAAACTTTTCGGCAAATAAGACGTTCACATTGGCGGCCTTAATTTTGTCGATAGTGTCACCCAATTGCCGAGCGGTGGGCGACACGCCGTGGCGGGGCTCGATAACGGCAACCACCTGTAGGCCAAATTCCTGCATTAAATAACCATAGGCACCGTGCATGGTTGCGCAGCGTAAGTTAGTCGTGTCGAGCTTGACCAGCTCGCCCATAAATTTTGCTTTAATTCGGCGCAGTTTAAGGGCGTAGTCGCGGGCGTTTTTACGGAAAAAAGCCGCATTGTCGGGATCGAGTTTACCCAGCTCGCGGGCAATGGTGTAAATCTGTTGTATCGCCACGGTGACAGAAACAAAGGTGTGTGGGTTGACGACTTTGGCTTCGCCCTCATCGGCAGCAATGGGGATAAGCGGCACACCGCTGTTGGCGTAAATCAGCGGTAATTTTTCTTTTCGCCCGGCTGCCTGAATGATTTCAAAAGCCCATTCGTCGTGGCCAATGCCGTTGACGACGAGCGCGTCCATGCTCATTACTCGGCGCATATCCTCGGCGCGGGGGCGGTAGTTGTGGGGGTTATTGCCGGCATCAATCAGCGGCACGATCTCGGCTCTATCGCCCACTATGTTAGCTACAAAGCTGTAATAGGGGTGCAGGGTAATACCCACGCGCAGTGGCTCGGCCGCTGCTGTGCCAATAAATAAGGCGCTGAATACAACGAGTAATGGGGCTGCAAGCAGTCGTTGAAACTTCATGGTGAATTCCTGGATTTAATTTAATGCCTTGCTACAAGGTGTAGTGGTCGACCTTAGCTTCTGATGCGTTTTCGTTCCATTGCGCCGCTGTAGGGCACGACTTGCTTCCAGCCATTGCGGATTAACGAGTCGCGCACGACGGTGCTGGGCGCAGGGGCGTTGGCGTCGGCGTTCATCCAAATGCTGCCGACACTGTTAAAAGAGGCGCCCTTGTGCGCGTGAGAAAGCACTATTAAGTAGGCACTTTGCTGCTCGGTAGTACCGCCGTAGCCGTGGTAAACCGTCGATCCTTCAAATGAAAACTCGGTCACTCGTGCCCATTTGACTTTGCCGTTTTGCGTCCAGAATAAATCCTGAGCAAAGGGTGCGACATAGTAGTACTCCGCAAGTTGCTCGATATCGGGCCAGGCCTCCTTACTTTTGCCTCTTTCCTGCATGGAGAGCATGTCGGTATGCAGCAGCCATAGCTCGGGAATGGCGGTCACTAAAGAGGTGTGAATAGCCTGATCGGTTTTGCCCAAATCATAGAACGAGCTGAGCTGCCAGTCGTACAGGCGGGGCAGGGGGTTGGCGACTTGCCGCTGGCTAATGGCCACGCCAGCAATGATTAAAATGGCCAGGAAGACGGCGCCAATGGCGATAGTCTCCCGTCGGCCAGACCTGGGTCTTACCGTGCTTATATTTTGCGCTGTGTTTACAGCTGCATTCATTTCATATCCTTAACTTGCACCCAGAGCACTGCATCCTGAGAGAGCGCTTTACCCTCGTGTTCGGTATCGGCACCAATGGCCAATGCGCAAATGCCCCACCAGCCTGCACGGGGTAAGCCAATGGTGAACTCGCCCTGGGCGTCGGCATAAATAGTTTGTGTGCCGTAGGCATCCTGTGGCAACTCAACTTCGCCAGCGTCGGCAAAGCGATGGCCGTCCTG
>QNFO01000164.1 GCA_003646355.1 Gammaproteobacteria bacterium | reverse complement strand
CGTCAACATATTGATACATACGCTGTTCATAGAGGCGGGTCGCCTGGCCAACCGGGGTGGCGTCACATTGGTGCTTGAAAGGGTAGATGGCAGCGGCAGACTGGTTTTGGCCGCGAATACTTATATCGTTGTCGAGGGCAGTAAAGTAATTGCTGGGTAAGTGTGCATCGGCATCGCTAGTGTAAATCCATGGGTGTGTGATATTGGCGTTGTCGATCAGAGACAGGGCGATATCGGCACCGATTTTTCTGGCCAGGCCGACACCCTGTTTTTCGGGTATTGGCAGGTTTGGGCTAAAGCGATCAACCAGTAACAGAGCGCTCCTGGTGTGGGGGATGTCGCGCAGCTGTAAGTGCCCCCACGACTGTTGTTCCACCGTGCAGTCGATTAGCTTTCGCCATAAACGTGTATTGCTGTTGTCAGTACTTACCAGGTTGTCGGGTTGGTTGATGACCAGCACCAGCAGCACTGCGTGTTGTTTTAGCAGAGAGCTCACAAGGTGCTGGTAAAAAACCTCACTTTCTTTATAGGCGGGAATCACAAGGCAGTATTGCCAGAGACTTGTGTCTTCAGTGCAGAGCAGGTCTTTGGCTATGCTGGCTTCGGACTCGGCATAGTTCGCCAGATATTTTCTTGTGCTTTTCATCGGGGCGCAGCGCTACTGGGGGTCAATGCAATGCAGCTCGAAAAGGCAAGCTAGCAACGAGCTGAGCTTCAAAGTCGAGTAATTGATCGAGGCGCTCTGCGACGATGTGAGTCGGGAAGTAATTTTCCGCTAATTCGATAAATAAATTTTGGTGGCGCTCTTCCGAGTGGGTAATGGCTTGGTAAAAGTGTTTTAGTTCATCCCCTTCGCCAGATTCACCCAGAGGCAGGGCCGAGGCAATCAGACCAAAGCGTTCGGCACCGCGCGCTTCAATTACGCCGCCCAACAGTAGCCGGTCGAGAAAGTAATCATCGCGGCCATTGCGTACCTGTTTGCGCAGTTGGTTGACGTAGAGGTCTTTCTCATCTTTCTGCAGTTGCAGATGGCGAGCGGTCATCAGTTTGACCACTTCGCGGAAATGCTCAAGCTCCTCAATGCTCAGGTCAATCATGGCGCTGACAATGTCGGGCTTGTCGGCGTAGTGCAGCGCCATCGACATAGCCATGCCCGAGGCTTTTTTCTCAGCACCGGCGTGGTCGATAAGAAAGTCGTCGAAATCATCGAGTACAATTTTCGCCCAGTCTGGCGGGGTTTGGTAGCGTAGTTTAAACATCGTGGAGTCACATAGGGCTTCGGGTTATTATGGCGGATTATCGCAGATGCAAAGCCTGTTGCTAAGGCCGCTTTGTTAAGCTGTTCGCGTCGAGATGTTTTTAGCCCCGTCAATTGAGAGAGTTAAATGATTATAAAGCCAAAAGTTCGTGGATTTATTTGTACCAATGCTCACCCACAGGGGTGTGCGGCATCGATCAATCAACAAATTGACTACGTGAAGGCTAAGGGGCCGATTGCCGGCGGGCCGAAAAAAGTACTGGTGATTGGCTCATCCACGGGCTACGGCATGGCCTCGCGCATTACAGCCGCCTTTGGTTGTGGCGCTGACACGCTGGGTGTGTTTTTTGAAAAGCCGCCGACAGAGCGCCGCACCGGCTCGGCTGGCTATTACAACTCCGCAGCCATGCAGGCGGCGGCGCGCGCTGAGGGCCTGTACGCGGAAAGTATTAATGGCGATGCCTTTTCCGATGAAATTAAAGCGGAAGTGATTGCAACGCTGAAGCGCGATATGGGGCCGGTTGACCTGGTGGTTTACTCTCTCGCATCCCCGCGCCGTACCGACCCGAAGACCGGCGAAACCTATATTTCATCCCTCAAGCCCATCGGTGAAGCCTTCACCATGAAGGGCGTGAATACCGATACTCTGGCTGTGGATGAGCTAACCGTCGAGCCGGCTACCGAAGAGGAAATCAACAACACCATTAAAGTGATGGGCGGCGAAGACTGGGAGTGGTGGATAGATGCCCTGAGCGAAGCCGGTTTGCTGGCCGAGGGCTGCAAAACCACCGCCTATACCTATATTGGCAAAGAGTTGACCTGGCCCCTTTATGGCCACGCGAGCATCGGCATGGCGAAGAAAGATCTCGACCGGGCCAGCACCGCGATCAATAGTAAGTTGTCGGCGATTGGTGGTGAGTCTCGCGTATCGGTGTTAAAAGCATTGGTGACACAGGCCAGTTCGGCGATTCCGATTATGCCGCTGTATATTTCCATTCTCTATAAAGTGATGAAGGCCGAGGGCACTCACGAGGGTTGCATCGAGCAGATACAGGGCTTGTTTGAGCGCCAAATCTATACCGACGGGCAGGCCGATCTTGATGAGGATGGCCGCTGGCGAATGGATGGCGAAGAGTTAAAAGACAGCGTTCAGGCCCAGGTGGCGGGGCTGTGGGATAGCGTCAATACCGATAATATCGGCGAGCTGACCGACTTCAAGGGCTATCACCAGGAATTTTTGCGCTTGTTTGGCTTTGGCATCGACGGTGTCGATTACGAGGCGGATGTGAACCCTTTGGTTGAATTATAGGTTTGAGTTATAGGCTTGAGCTGTTCAAACGAATAGCTCAAGTTATGGCGCTGAATTAACACGATAATAATAGGCCGTTGCGCGTCGTGCCCGAAGTTAGGCCGCGCGACGACAAAGCCAATAAGGTGAGATATTTATGAGTACAGTGGACCAATTTACCCCGCTAGTGCGGCGCATTAGCGCACCCAATGGCAGCGCCATGACAGGGCCGGGAACCAATGCCTATTTAATTGGCAAAGAAGAAATTGCCGTGCTCGACCCCGGCCCCATTTACGATAGCCACATCGATGCCATTCTGGCGGCGGGCGGCGATAAGATTCGCTGGATTATTGTCACTCACACGCATAAAGACCATTCCCCGGCGGCGAAGATTCTCGCTGAAAAGACCGGTGCGCAGTTGATCGGCTGTGTAATGGATGAGCCGGACAGCTTTCAGGATGAAACCTTTAGCGTGGAGAAAAACATTCGCCACGGCGAACTGTTTAAAACGGATGAGTTTACCCTCGAAGCCCTCCACACCCCGGGTCATGTGGGCAACCACTTCTGTTTCTTTTTACACGAAGACGGCCTGTTGTTTGCCGGCGACCATATTATGGATGGCTCTACGGTCGTTATTATTCCGCCCAGTGGCGATATGAAGGACTATTTGGATTCCCTCGATATCTTGAGAGAACTGCCCCTGCAGCACATCGCCCCGGGCCACGGTAACTTGATGGGCGAGCCACAGAAGGTTGTCGAAACCCTCTATCGCCACCGCATGATGCGTGAGCAAAAAGTGATTGCCGGCATGGCAAAGCTCGGTGAGTCGAGTGTGCTGGGTATCTTGTCGACCATTTACGATGATGTCGATAAAAAGGTCTACTATTACGCACGCTTTTCCCTGTGGGCTCATTTGTTGAAACTGGAGCGCGACGGCAAGGCCAAACGCACATCGACCAATGACGAGTTTGATCAGGAATGCTGGGTGCTGAACTGATCACCTGTTTAAAAATTGCTGGCTAATAAGCCCTGTAAAGGAGAATGAAAAATGGATCTCTCACCCCATACATTAGCGACATTGTTTGAACAACTCGGCCTGCCGGCAACGGAGTCGGCGATTAATGAATTTATCGACCAGCACAGCCCCCTCGACCCCCAGTTGACGCTGGAGGAGGCCTCGTTCTGGAATCCAGGGCAGCGCTCCTTCCTCATGGAAGTACGAGCGGAAGATTCTGACTGGACGGAGATGGTTGAACACCTCGATGCTTTTTTACGTCGATGAGTGTCGGTCAACAGATTCTAGTCCTGAAATTTTGATGATGGCGAGTGAATGACCCGCATTCTATGGCCTCTTAAAAGCGCTATCGGGCACGAATCGCCGAGTGGTGCTTGTGCCTGTCGGACTAGCTCAGTAACATGACGCTTTTTTTTGGAGCAAGGCTATGATCACCGGCAGTATTGTGGCGATGGTGACCCCGATGGTCCCCGAAACTTTGGCGGTTGATTGGCCTGCCTTGAAGAAACTGGTGGAGTGGCATATTGCGGCGGGCACCGATGCCATTGTCGCGGTTGGCACCACGGGTGAATCTGCGACCTTAAATGTCGATGAGCACCTCGAAGTGGTTAAAGTCTGTGTGCAGCAGGCGGCAGGGCGCATCGCTATTATCGCCGGCACCGGCGCCAACAGCACCAGCGAGGCGATTGAGCTAACAGCTGCTGCGAAAGAGTGCGGTGCCGATGCCTGCTTACTGGTCACGCCCTATTACAACAAGCCGACGCAGGAAGGTCTGTATTTACATTACAAGGCCATTGCTGAAGCGGTGGCGATACCGCAGATTCTCTACAATGTGCCCGGCCGT
>QNFO01000163.1 GCA_003646355.1 Gammaproteobacteria bacterium | reverse complement strand
TTCTAGATTTAATGAGAGAGGGAGGTTCAGTCTTGTTGGACTATTTGAATGCAATGAGGAATTAAAGTGCGCCGACCGGCGAATATCTAGTTTGGAATTGTTATGTGTCTACACCCGAAAAGGCCGTTTAGGAAATGGTTTAACTAAAGGGGTGTTAGAAAGAGTCGGTGCCGATCGGGCGATTATAGTACCTGTTATCTAAAAAACAAGTGCTTTCTGTCGTGTTGTCGCCAGCGTGCCTGGTAAAAGCTGGCTGGCGACAAATAGTACTGGCGCCGTTGTTTCGGCGAATCAGTACTTTAAAGGCTGGCGTCAATAAACTCTTTCAGCTGTGCCTTTGACAGTGCGCCGATTTTGGTTTCGTGCAAGGCGCCGTCTTTGAACATCATCAGCGTGGGTATGCTACGGACATTATATTTGGCGGCGACGTCGCGGTTGGCATCGACATCGACTTTACAGATTTTGATCTGTGTGCCGTATTCGTCGGCCAGCTCGTCTAGCAGGGGGGCGATCATTTTACAGGGGCCGCACCAGCTGGCCCAAAAATCGACGAGTACCGGTGTGCCGGCGGCGATAACGTCAGTTTCAAAGGCGTCGTCGGTAGTGTGAACGATTTTGTCGCCCATAAATATTTCCCCAATTGGTATTGTTTAGTGGCAGGTTGTACCTGATTTTTTTGGCATCATAACACCCGAAGCTTGCTGCGAACACACCACTCATCAACGGGCCGCCTGGACTAAAATTCGGCCAGAATACTGTCGAGAAAGCGGTGTCCGAGGACGGTACAGCTGAGTCTTCCCGTTGCTAAAGGCTCGACCAGGCCTTTGGTTTCCAGAACCTGCCAGTGGGCTTCGATGGTTTTTAAAGCGACGCCGGTACGTTCAGGAAACAGTGTCGAGGCGACACCGTGTTTTAAGCGCAGGGCGTTCATCAAAAATTCGAGGGGAAGTTCAGCCCGGTCCAAAACGAAGTGTTCGGCCCGATAGGTTTCGTCCTTTGCAAGGCGGGATAGATAGTTATTTGGCTGGCGTGTTTTGCGAGTGCGAATGATTTGCTGCTGCTTAATATCGGTAATCTTACCGTGGGCACCCGCACCGATGCCGAGGTAGTCGCCAAACTGCCAGTAGTTACAATTGTGTTGTGACTGGCGCTGGGGGCGAGCGTAGGCGCTGATTTCGTAAGCGCTAAAGCCCGCGCTTTCTAATAATTTATTGCCTCGGGTTTGAATGCGTTCCAGGGTGTTTTCGACCGGCAGTAAAGGGGGTTGGTTGTGAAAAGCGGTGTTGGGCTCGATGGTCAGTTGATACCACGAAAGATGCTCCGGTTGCAGGTCGATAGCCTGCTGCAAGTCGGCGATGGCCTGTTCGGGTGTTTGCTCGGGCAGGCCGTGCATTAAGTCGAGGTTAATATTATCGAAGCCCGCTTGTCGGGCAATACGAATGGCGCTCAATGCTTCCGCGCCATTATGAATGCGCCCCAGTCGCTCGAGGTGAGCGTCGTTAAAACTTTGTATGCCAATCGAAAGGCGGTTGATCCCGGCTTCTCTAAAGCCCTTAAATTTTTGCTGCTCAACAGTACCGGGGTTGGCCTCAAGGGTGATTTCTACGGCTGACTCAAAGCCAATAAGTTGTTCTGCTCCTTGCAGTATTCGAGCAATTGCCGCTGCTGAAAAAAGGCTCGGTGTACCGCCGCCGAAAAAAATAGAGACCAGTTGTCGGCCTTGCAGCTTTTCCTTGCTGGCGTCGTCAGCGAGGTCTTCTAATAGCGCATCAACATAGTCACTTTCGGGCAGCTCATCACCCTTGTTGGTGTGGGAGTTAAAGTCGCAATAAGGGCATTTTCTGACACACCAGGGAATGTGCACATAGAGAGACAGAGGGGGCAGGCGAAGAGTGCTCATCAGTTTGAATCGAGCCTTGAAGGCCTTATTGGCTAAGCTGGGCGAGCAGGCATTGCAGAGCTTTGGCTCGATGGCTGCGTGTGTTTTTTTCTTCTTTGCTTAACTCGGCGGAAGACAGGCCTGTTGTGGGGTCGAGAAAGAGGGGGTCGTAGCCAAAGCCATTGTTTCCCTGAGGCTGTTTAAGAATACGCCCCTCCCAGGTGCCCTGACAAATAAGGGGGGTGGGGTCCAGCGGGTGGCGCATATAAACCAGCACACACTGAAAGCGGGCGCTGCGCTGCGCATCGGGCACAGCGTTCAGTAGTTCGAGCAGCTTTTGGTTGTTTTTTCCATCGTTGGCGTCAGCGCTGGAAAAACGTGCCGAGTAAATACCGGGAGCGCCATCAAGGAAGTCGACCTCCAGCCCAGAGTCATCAGCGATAGCGGGCAACCCGGCAATTTTCGACGCGTGGCGGGCTTTTATAAGGGCGTTTTCGACGAAACTGAGGCCAGTTTCCTCTACATCGGAGACCTTGAATTGCGCCTGTGGGACTACATCGAAGTGCCGGTCGGCGAGTAACTGCTGGAATTCTTTGAGTTTGCCAGTATTGTTGCTGGCCAGTACGATTTGGGAGGGCATATTGACTCGGCCTGCATTGATTTTGAGCTCGCTGGGTGGGCTATTTTAGCAGCACCCAGCTAACAGAGTCGGGAAATATAGGCCGGTTTGACAGGTCTTTAGTGCGTTTTATTCGTCGTGATAAAAACGTCGCTGAAAGCTAATGTTGTGAGCGGGCTTATCGGGGTCGGGTTTGATGCTGATTTTAAAAGTCATCGAATCTTCGTTTTCAAAGCGAAAGGGGGCGAGGTAATAAACGACTTTGCCCTCACGTACTTCAAAAAAATCGAGTGTCTGTTGTTGAGCAATGATATTGGCAACATGGCCTTTGACCAAAGCTGTGGAGCCGCCCTGGGCGCCGTCTTTGACCACGGCGATATTAACCAGCCCCCAGTCCTTGCCGCGTGTGATGTTGTAGCTGGCAGCGACTTCCGGGGTGATAAAACTACTATTGAAGGCGCTGAAAAAAACTTTGTAATCGCCAAAGGCCTTGTAGGGCTGATTGGCGGCGAAGCATTGTAAGCTGGCACTTAGGCTTAAGAGTAAGAATGCCGGGATGAGTAAGCGTTTTTTCATTATTTTTCTCCTGGTACTTTTCCGTCTATGTAACCCGACTATAGCGGTGGCGGGCTATTTGGCCAAATGGTAAATGGCGGTTTCACCAAATAAGTTGGGCCATAATCCTTTGAGCTGTTTGTCAGGAAAGCGTTCCGTGACCACTTCGCGGTGCAGTATACGAATATTTTTTTCCGCACAAAGCGCGTCAAAATCGTGCACGGTGCAGAAGTGGATATTCGGTGTGTCGTACCACTGATGGCTGAGTTGCTTGGTGACGGGCATGCGACCGCGCAGCATCAAATAGCTGCGAGTGCGGATATTGCCGAAATTAGGGAAGGTGACGATGCACTCTTTGCCGACGCGCAGCATTTCGTCGATAAGCTGATCCGGGCGGCGCATCACCTGTAGTGAATAGGTCATGATGACGGTATCAAAACTGTCATTTTGAAAGTTGTCGAGGCCGTCATTTAGATCGGTTTCAATAACGTTAACACCACGGCTGATGCAGGCGGTGATTTGCTCGGCGTCGATTTCCAGGCCGTAGCCGCTAGCTTGCCGATTATCAGCCAGGCTAGACATGAGTGTGCCGTCACCGCAGCCGAGATCGAGTACTCTACCGCCGACGGGAATCCACTGCTGGAGGATGTCGAGATCAATACGCAGCATCAGGACGCCTCCTCTTCTGTATTGATAGCCCCAATTTCCTTAGCAATACGGGTCATATAAGCGCGAAAAACACCCTCGTAGCGATCATTGGGCAATAGGAAAGCATCGTGGCCCATATCGGACTCTATCTCAGCGTAGGCGACATCTTTGTTGGCAGCGATGAGTGATTTAACGACTTCCCGTGATCGAGCGGGGGCAAAGCGCCAGTCACTGGAAAAAGACACCACTAAAAATTTGCACAGGGCATTACTGAAGGCTTTAACTGGGTCTCCACCGTACTCCCGGGCAAGGTCAAAATAGTCGAGTATTTTGGTCATCAGCAGGTAGGTGTTGGCATCAAAATCGGTGGCGAAACGATCGCCCTGATGGCGCAGATAACTTTCAACCTGAAATTCAATGGGTGCATCGAGGCCCTGCTGAAAGGTGCCGGAGCGCAATTCACGACCGAAGCGTTCTTCCATCAGAGCGTCTGATAAATAGGTGACGTGGCCAATCATGCGCGCCAGTGCCAGCCCGCTGCGGGGGATGGTGTCGTGTTGTAGATAGTCGCCATCGTGAAAATCACTATCACTGCGAATCGCGCGACGGGCTAGTTCATTGAAGGCGATATTCTGTGCGGTCAGGTCGGCAGCGGAGGCAATGACTACGCAGTGGCGCAGGCGCTCGGGGTATTCCAGCGCCCAGCGCATGGCGGTCAT
>QNFO01000162.1 GCA_003646355.1 Gammaproteobacteria bacterium | reverse complement strand
TGTCGCTTGCGCATAAACGAACTTGGCACTGTTTTTGGCGATGCCTCCGCGCTCAGCTTCGCTACCCACCATAAAGCCGGTGATGTTGTGCAAGAACAGTAGCGGTGTATTGCGTTGGTTGCACAGCTCGATAAAGTGTGCGCCGTTTAAGGATGACTCTGAACACAGCGCGCCGTTATTGTTGATCAAGCCAACCGGATAGCCGTGAATATAGGCGGTGCCACAAATCAGCGTATCGCCGTAAAGGGGTTTGTATTCGTGGAAATCACTGTCATCCACCAGCCGCGCAATAATCTCGCGCACATCGTAAGGTATCTTCGGATTGGCGCTGACTACACCGGGCAGCTCTTCCGGACTGTAACGCGGTGGTAGTGCCGGGCGAGTGTCGGCGTGACATTTAGTCGGCCAGTTGAGCTTGGCCATAATTTCGCGAATGCGCGCCAGGGCTTCGTCTTCATCTTCGGCCAGATAGTCACTAACACCAGATACCTTGCTGTGCATCTCGGCACCGCCGAGGGTTTCGCCGTCGATCTCTTCGTTAATGGCGACCTTGACGATGGATGGCCCGCCGAGGTGAATGCGGGCATTGCCGCGCACCATAATATTTTCATCCGACAGGGCTGGAATATAGGCACCGCCCGCCGTACAGCCGCCAAACACTGCCGAGATTTGCGGCAGGCCTTTGGCCGACATTTGGCACTGGCGATAAAAGGTATTACCGAAGTGCTCTTTGTCGGGGAACACTCTGTCCTGCTCGGGTAAATAAGCGCCGCCGCAGTCGACCAGATAAATACAGGGCAAGTTGTTTTGATCGGCAATTTCCTGGGCGCGGACGTGTTTTTTCACCGTTTCGTGGAAAAAGGAGCCGCCTTTCACCGTCGCATCGTTGGCGATAATCATGCAAGTGACACCGCAAATTTGGCCGATGCCGGTAACGATACCCGCCGAGGGCACCTCGTTTTTGTACTGCCCATAGGCGGCGAGGGGGGAGAGCTCAAGAAAAGCTGTGTGGCTGTCGACCAGTTGGTCGATGCGCTCGCGGGCGAGCATTTTGCCGCGCTCGCGGTGGCGCACGATAAGCTTCTCGCGGATGCCAGTGGCCGCTTCGCTGTGACGTTCTCGTAGTTTTTCGAGCAGCTTTTCGTAGTGCTCAGCGTTCTCTTTATAGGCGGCAGATTGCGGATTGATCGACGACTGAATGCGGCTCATACGACTTCTCTTTGAGGAGCTTTTTTTATGCCCCGGGAATTTGGTAAGTGGCTGATACTAATTCAACAGCTTGTTATTTCGTTAACGTTAACGTCAACTCTTGCGAGAGAATCTAGCAGATGAATAGTGCTAATTCAACCTGGCGCCAGGGCTTTGTGGTTAATACTGAACGGCGTGTTAAAAGACGACGCCAAAGGCGGCGCTAATCAGCAGTAAAATATTGGCTAAAAAGCCCATCATCATGCCAGTACCCCGGGTGCTGGGATCGGCAATATAGGCTTTGCGATAGAGCATGCGCCCCGCGAAAAATACCAGCCCCATGATGCCGGCAAAGCTGGCGCTGAAATAATGGGCGCAAAGCCACATGGCCGGCAGGGTGACCATGAGCTGCTCCAGCGTGTTGACCTGTACCCGCAGAATGCGCTCGAAGACTTCATCGCCGGTAGTGGCTGGCGCTTTAATGCCCAGCTCGTCGCGGGCCTTGCCGGTCATGGCCATAAAGAACAGATATTGGGAGAGTAAAAGCAGGGTGACGAAGGCGACAAAATCCATGGTGTTTTTCCTTATTGTGATGAGCTAATGAACAGGGGGTGGAATTGGACAAGTCAGCATTAGCTCACTTGCCCAGTGGTTTATATTGCCACACAACCGCCATCGACGGGCATGGCGTGGCCGGTGACAAAAGAGGCGTCGTCGGAGCATAAAAAGACGACTACCTTGGCAACTTCAGCCGGCTCACCGAGGCGGCCAATGGGCTGTAGTTTGAGTAGCTGCTTTTCAACCCAGGGCTTTTCGTCGAGGGCGCGCTGCAGCATTTCGGTGCGAATTCCACCGGGGCATACGGCGTTGACACGAATGCCTTTTTTGGCGAACTCAATGGCGGCTGTTTTGGTCAGACCAACCACACCGTGTTTGGCTGCAACATAGGCGGGTACACCCTTGGCTGCGACCAGTCCTGCAACCGATGCTGTGTTGACGATGGCACCACCGCCGCCCTGGGCAAGGAACTGGTTGAACTGGTATTTCATGCACATGAAGACGCCTTTCAAATTGACGTCGATGTTGAGATCGAAATTTTCGATGGTGCAATTGGGAGTGGTTGCTGCTTCGCCTTCGATACCGGCGTTATTAAAGGCGATATCGAGTCGCCCGTAAGTGTCAACGGCCCTTTTGACCAGAGCGATAACATCTTCCTCACTGGCAACATTACAGCGTTGAAACACCGCTTCGCCACCGGCGGCAATAATACGCTCAACGGTCGCCTTGCCTCCCTCTTCATTAATATCGGCAACCACAACCTTGGCGCCTTTCTCGGCAAATATTTCTGCTGCGGCAGCGCCAATACCACCGGCGGCACCGGTGACCAGGGCGATTTTTCCTTTAATGGATTCAGTCATGCTTTTTCCTTTTTAAGTGAAGTAGTTGGGTTTAAAAATTGGTCGCTAATTCAACACCAAAAAACAGCGCAGCTCAATGACAGGTATTCGCTCATTTCGCTGAGCGTTGCTGAATTATGTCGTGCTAAGATGCCGTTTTTATTTTGATGAGTAATGATTCATGTCTGACAAATTCACCACCGTTGAACAACAAGTTAGTTACGGCATTGGCCGCCAGATGGGCGATCAGCTGGCCGGTAGTCCCTTTGATGAGCTCGTTCTGGACGCTGTTATTGCGGGCATTAGTGACTCTTATACAGGTCAGCCCGTTCAGGTCGATACCGAAGTTATGAAGGCTGCCTTTGAAGAAGTGAACGGCCGAGTACAGAAGAAGCAGGCGGAAGAGGCAGGTAAATTGTCTTCCGAGGGCGTTGAATTTCTCGCCAAGAATGCCACGCGCGACGGTATTACTGTCACTGATTCGGGACTGCAGTACGAAGTATTAAGTGAAGGTAAGGGTGCCATTCCCGGTAGTACGGCCAAGGTCCGCACTCACTACCACGGTACTTTGATCGACGGCACTGTGTTTGACAGTTCTTACGATCGCGGCGAGCCAGCTGAATTCCCCGTCAACGGCGTTATTGCCGGTTGGACAGAAGCACTGCAATTAATGCAAGAAGGCGCCAAGTGGCGTTTGTATGTGCCTTCAGCGTTGGCTTACGGTGAGAAAGGTGCCGGTGGTGCTATTGGCCCCCACGCGACCCTGATTTTTGATGTGGAACTGCTGGCTATCGTTGACTAGTTTGCAGCTTGCTTTAAGGCGGCTTGATAAGCTGTTTGCAATAAAAAAGGCGCCAATATGAGCGCCTTTTTTATTGCCTGTAATTCGAGGGTTAAAGGTTTTATTCAAGGCCTAGTTGCTGTTCGGCCGACTGCTCCGCAGGAGCCCCACCCTTGCTTATATTTTCAACAAAGGCGGCGAGTTTGTCCTGTACCAGTTCATAGGTCGTATCAATATTGCTGGCGATATCGCCGTTCAATACCTGTAGCCCATCGAGTATTTCTCGCGCCTCAGCAAAGCCCTGATCAATGCCGCCGCTAATGACGTCGACGAATTGATTCACTGCTGTTTCAAAATCCAGGTCAGGGTTGGCGTCGAGATAGGCCGGTAGAAAGGCGGTGCTTAAAGACACAATACGTTCGGCAGTCGCCTCGGGGCTAACATCGAGGCCGTTATCGACAGCGGCTTGAATGGCACCGGCACCGAGTATTGGTTCTAGCTCGGCATTAATACCCTCAAGCGCGGTTTTTAGTAGTAGATTTAAGGAGTGATCGGCATCGCCGGTTTTGAGGGATAAGTTGGTGTTGACGATGGCCGCGTCGAGACTGGCATCAGGGCTGATTTTTTTGTCGTGAGCCAGTTCTGAAACAGTCTGCCCGAAGGGGGCTGCCTGCTTTTCGGTAGTTTGTGCCAGGGTGGAGATATTGGCGCCAAAGGGTGCAGTTTCCATGATGCTTGCCTGCGTTTGTTTGCGGGTGCTTTTTAATAAAAGCGACTGTAGGAAGTATTACCTTTACCGTATCGGTTCAATTTACAGGAACTTGAGGGCCTTTTTAGCGAAAGCCTATAACGTTTCGCGACAATGGTTTGGTTGTATATAGCGCTAAAACCTAAGGCGACTGCCCCGAGAAATTAAAGGCTGTTTACTGGTGTTGATTAAAAGCCGCTAAGGCAGGCAAAGCGCTGGCGATGATAGTGAGCGTCACCGAGCGTCATTTCAGCGACGCGGGCACGTTTCATGTACAGGCCGATGTCCTCCTCGTCTGTCATGCCAATGCCGCCGAACATTTG
>QNFO01000161.1 GCA_003646355.1 Gammaproteobacteria bacterium | reverse complement strand
CTTACCGATCAAGGTGAAATCTCTTTACAGGCCGAGGTGCCGGCTCACTTAAGTGGTGCCCGTCTGGATCAGGCCGCCGCCGAATTATTCGACGCTTATTCGCGCACCCGTCTGCAACAGTGGATACGCGATGGCGCCTTGCTGATTGATGGCCGGGTCGGCAAGACCCGTGAAAAGTTGCTCGGCGGAGAATGTCTGAGCCTCAAGGCGCAGCTACAAGCCGAGGGCGAGTGGCAGGCTCAACCCGTGCCTTTCGAGATCGTCTTCGAAGATGACAGTGTCATTGTCGTCAACAAAGCGGCGGGACTAGTGGTGCACCCGGGGGCGGGCAATCCCGACGGCACTCTGCTCAATGGTTTGCTCTACCACTGTGAGCAATTGGCCGCCGTGCCCCGTGCCGGTATTGTTCATCGTCTCGATAAAGATACAACGGGCTTAATGGTGGTCGCCAAAACCCTGGAAGCTCACTATTCTTTAACCACTCAACTCAAAGATCGCAGTGTCAAACGTCACTACCATGCCATTGTGCAGGGGGTGATGACCGGCGGTGGTACGGTTGATATACCGATAGGTCGCCATCCCACTAGCCGTACACGAATGGCTGTATTACGCCCCGGGCGTGAGGCTGGTAGTCGCTATCGGGAGGCGATTAGTCACTATCGTTTGGTGGAGCGCTTTGCCGGTCACAGCCATGTTGAAGTGGCGCTGGAAACCGGCCGCACCCACCAGATTCGTGTACACATGGCGCATCTGGGTTATCCGCTGGTGGGCGATGTGGTCTACGGTGGACGACTGCGTTTAAGTGCCGGAGGCAGCGCAGAGTTAGCGACCGCACTGCGTGAATTTCCGCGCCAGGCTTTGCACGCTTTACGCTTGAGTTTTATCCACCCCGCTTCTGGCGAAACGGTTGAATGGGAGTCCTCCCTGCCGGAGGATATGCAGCAACTATTGAGCGTCTTGCAGAGTGAAGCCCGACCCGTTTGAACTTCCTGTTTTGACCCCCGACTGGCCCCTGCCACCGAGGGTGAATAGCGTCATCACCACTTGCCAGGGGCAGCCGGCTGGCGCTCAGGGTAAGTTACTGAATTTTCTTGATGACAGCGACACGTGCCGGCAGCAGGTATGGCGTAATCGCCGCGATTTGGCTGCGCAATTGGGACTCAATCAAACCCTGCCCTGGTTGGTTCAGGAGCATGGCATTGGCGTGGTCGATGCTGCTGACGCTATAAAACACAAGTCCCCGCGCAATGCTGATGCCTGTGTCAGTCGCACACCGGGCCTGGCCTGCGTGATTCAAACGGCCGATTGTTTGCCGGTACTGTTCAGTAGTGACGATGGCTCGGTAGTAGCTGCAGCCCATGCCGGTTGGCGAGGACTTGTCGCTGGCGTACTCGGCGCAACAGTAAGGGCAATGGATTGCGAAGCCTCGGCCATTTCAGCCTATTTGGGCCCCGCTATTAGCCAGCAGCATTTTGAAGTGGGTGGCGAGGTGAGAGAGGCTTTTTTGGCAAAGGCTCAGCCAACAGATCAGCTTTCGACCGAGGCTTGTTTTATACCGTCAAAAACCCGGCCCGCTCACTTCTATGCCGATCTCTACCAGCTGGCTCGCATTCAATTGCATGGCCTGGGTGTGACGCGGATTTATGGCGGCGACTTTTGCACTTATGCCGATACCGAGCGCTTTTATTCCTATCGGCGGCAGGGGCAAACAGGGCGTATGGCGAGCTTGATTTGGATAAAGCGCTGAGCCAGGAGGCCGCTCGAAGGTTTAGTCGCCGTGGCTAAGCAAGGTGATTTTTTCAGGCAGCACGAGAATGGAAGTCAGTAGTGAAACGACTTCTCTGCGTTCGGGGGAGGCCAGCCAGTGCTGCCAGTTTTCCCGGCTTTGTAGCTTGATCAAAATATAGCGCACATTCTGGTCTTCGATACCGTGCAGGGATTCCCCAGAAATAAAGCCGGGGGCAGATACAGTGGCCTGCAGCATTTTGCGAGCAAAGTTGTCGTAGGTACTGGCCATGCCGGGGGCGATGTGACGTTCGATTAATACGGTGATCATTGCTGGACTCTATGAAAATAAGACTAAAATACGTGACTCAAATTACCAGGTTTCCATTTGTTCCGTGTCTGCTCGAAACGAATCTCGAAACGAATGAAGAAAGCTGTGCCGACATCATACGCGCTGGCCCTTTTCCTGTCCGCTGGCATCTGAGAAAATAGGACAATGACCACACCTATAGATAGCTCAGAATTAGATAGCCCCGCTTTTGATACCTTACTCGATACCTCGGGTTTATATTGTCCCGAGCCGGTAATGATGCTCCACGGCGCGGTGCGCGATGTGGTTAGCGGGCAGGTCATTAAGGTCGTGGCGACAGACCCTTCAACCGAGCGCGATATTCCCAAGTTTTGTCAGTTTCTCGACCACGAGCTGATCGCCCATTATCAGCAGGACGATACTTATATTTATTTTATCCGTCGGGGGTGATGCGCTCTGAAGTGTGGTCAATATAAAGCGAGCTCTCCCGCTGGGGCGAAGAGAGCTAAGGCGATAGCTGATTAAAAAAGCTTAAGTAGCGGCCATACCACCATCGACCGGTAGCGAAACCCCGGTCATATACGATGACTGGTCGGAGCAGAGCCACACAGCGGCGTTGGCTATTTCGTCGGGCTCGCCAAAGCGGCGCATGGGTGCCAGGTTTTCCATGTGCGTACGCGCTGCATCGTTCTCGCCGATGGCAGAGATTAACAAGGGTGTGCCGATGGGGCCGGGGCAGACGGCGTTAACGCGAATATTCTTTGAGGCCAGTTCAATGGCACCGGTTTTAGTCAGGCCAACCACCCCGTGTTTGGCGGCGACATAGGCCCCGCTATTGCGAATGCCGACCAGGCCGGCGTAGGAGGCGGTGGTGACAATCGCACCGCCATCGCCCTGGGCGATCATTTGCCGGGCTACATGTTTCATCGATAGCCAGGCACCCTTCAGGTTTACCGCATAGTTAAAGTCAAAGTTTTCCACGGTATCGTTGACGATGGAAAAGCCCTCGCCGGGAGCACCAGCATTATTGTGGGCACAATCAATACGACCAAAGGCGGCAACACCTGCGGCAACCAATGCCTCTACATCGGCTTCTTTACTTATGTCGCAGTGGGCAAAAACAGCTTCGCCGCCCGCTTGTTCAACCAGTTTGACGGTTTCAGCACCGCCAGCGTCGTCGACATCACCGAGCACAACTTTCGCGCCTTCACGAACAAAAGCCAGGGCGGAGGCCCGGCCAATACCGGAACCTGCACCGGTTATTACGGCAACTTTATTTGCAACTAATCCACTCATTTGATCTCCGTTAGAATTGAGTTTTTAAAAATATTTAGCTCTCGAATTTATAACCGGGGCCGTCGCTGACAATTTTGCCGGCGGTCGGGGTGGCAAAGTGAGTGCCCAGTACCGTGGTCTCGCTATCGCCAAAGCGCTGCATAAATTCGATGCGGGTTTTTTCGGCGAGACTACTTTCAACGTCGGCGCCATCAATCCAGCCGGGTTTGGCCATTTGCAGCGGGTGATGAAACATATCCCCAGTAATGACGGCTTCTTCACCCTCTGACTGGATATGGATGCTGACGTGGCCGGGGGTGTGGCCGGGGGTGGGGATGAGGCTTATTTCATCACAGATTTTGTGGCTGGAATCCACCAAGTCGACCAGCTCCGCATCGAAGATAGGTTGCAATGCGTGGTCGAGAGCATGGCTTCCATAAGGGTCTTCTTCGTCTTTCCAGAAATCCCATTCGGCGGCGCCAAATAAATAGCGGGCATTGGGAAAGGTAGGGACCCATTTGCCATCGACTAAATGGGTGTTCCAGCCAACGTGATCGAAGTGCAGGTGGGTACAAAGCACACGGTCAATTTTATCGGCGGGAAAGCCCAGTTTGGCCATGTTTTCAAGAAAGGGCGTATTCATGTCGACCCACTCGTCATACAAGGGTAGCTTTTTACCATTGCCAGCACAGGTGTCGACAATGATGTTTAAGCCGTCTACGTTAATTAAGAAGGCATGAATGCTTAAGATCATATCGCCGTCGGCGTCGAGAAAGTTGGGCCGTAACCAATCATCGTACGCAGCCAACTCTGCGGCACTTCGGTCGGGAAAGAGAGAGGGAATAGGGGCTTTTATAACCACCTCAACCAGTCGAGTGATGGATACCTTGCCAATTTTCCAGCTGAGTTGTTCGTAACGTCGGTCAGTCATAATAATCTAGGCCTTATTGCGTTGTTATTTGTGGGGCGATCTTACCTCAGTTCTTAATAATCTGGCTTATCACGCGTGTAAAACTCGCTGAGTTCAAGTAATAAGTGCAACACTCGCCCCATAATGTATCTCGTAAGCTGATTTCCAATTGTGGAGCTTACGAGGCATTAAGTTAATCTTTTCTACCACGCGCCTCAAGGCTTGCGCAG
>QNFO01000160.1 GCA_003646355.1 Gammaproteobacteria bacterium | reverse complement strand
GGCACTTTCAAGAAAGATAGATTTCGTCGCGGCACTAACGCCGCTGTCTTTACCGCCCATAATACCGGCTATGGCGAGGGGGCCATTTTTATCGGCGATCAGCAACGTTTCGGATTTTAGTTCAACTTCCGCGCCATCGAGCAAGACAAGCTTTTCACCCGCTTCGGCAAAGCGCACATCAACGTCGCCCGACAAAGTATCGAGGTCAAAGGCGTGCATGGGCTGGCCGAGTTCGAGCATCACGTAATTACCAACATCGACCACGGGGTCAATGGAGCGAATACCACTGCGGCGCAGTTTTTCCTGCATCCACTGGGGTGAAGGCTGGCTCATATCAACAGCACTAATCACCCGGCCCGCATAGTGGGAACAGGCACTGGGTGCAGAGATAGTAATAGACAGGCTCTGCTCGCTGCTCGGCGCCACTGCCGAGGTCTGTACAAATTTAGGTGTGAGCTTGTTTAGCACACCCACCTCTCGCGCCAGGCCTTGAAGGCTCAAGCAGTCACCGCGATTCGGCGTAAGATCAACTTCGATAATCTGGTCATCAAGGCCGTAAAACACATTCAATGTTTGCCCAAGAGGGGCATCAAGCGGTAACTCCATAATGCCGCCGGTATCTTCATTCAGGCCCAGCTCATCGCCACCGCAGAGCATGCCAAAAGAATCCACATCACGCAGTTTCGCCTGGCCAATATTCATACCGCCGGGCAGGGTTGCGCCTACCAGGGCAAAGGCTGTAACCAAACCTTCGCGGGCGTTTGGCGCACCGCAAACCACTTGCACGTTGGCGCCAGTACCACAATTAACCTGACAAACTTGCAGCTTGTCGGCCTTGGGATGAGCTGCTACGGATTCGATGCGAGCAACGACAACGCCTTCAAAATCAGCGGCCGCTTCTACCCCGTCGATTTCAAGACCCGCCATGGTCAACTGGGCGATAAGCGCATCGCAGTTTAGGTCGGGGTTAGCCAGCTCACGCAGCCAGGATTCACTGAATTTCATCGCAATCTATTCTCGAATTTACTTAAATTAAATTATTTAACTTATTGAAATTAAAACTGTTTTAAGAACCTTAAATCGTTCTCAAAGAAGAGGCGCAAATCATTCACCCCGTAGCGCAGCATGGCCAGACGCTCAACACCCATGCCAAAGGCAAAGCCGGTGTATTCATCGGGGTCGATACCACTTTGGGTGAAAACATTGGGGTGGACCATGCCGCAACCCATAATTTCCAGCCAGCCAGTCTGCTTACAGACACGACAGCCTTTGCCCTTACAGTTGGTGCACTGAATATCGACTTCGGCGGAGGGCTCAGTAAAGGGGAAATAAGAGGGGCGAAAACGCACTGCCAGGTCGGCCTCAAAAAAGGCCTTGAGGAATTGATCGACCGTACCCTTCAAGTCGGCAAAGCTGACATTCTTGTCAACCACCAAACCTTCAACCTGATGAAACATCGGCGTATGGGTTAAGTCGGAATCACAGCGGTAAACACGGCCCGGACAAATAATGCGAATCGGCGGCTTTTGCCTTTCCATGGTGCGCACCTGTACCGGGGAGGTGTGGGTACGCAGTACCGTGGTGGGGTCAATATAAAAAGTATCGTGCATCGCCCGTGCCGGATGATGGGCGGGGATATTGAGGGCTTCAAAATTGTGATAGTCATCTTCAACCTCAGGCCCCTCCTCCACTTGATAGCCAACAGAGGTAAAGAACTCTTCGATGCGCGCCATCGTCTGCGTCACCGGGTGCAGGCTACCCACTTCGCTTTTGCGACCCGGCAGGGTCACATCAATGCGTTCGCTGTCGAGCTGAGCTTGTAACAGCGCAGTTTCAAGTTCTTGCCGGCGTGCATTAATCGTATTTTGCAGGGCAACTTTGACTTCATTAATCACCGCCCCTGCTTTGGGTCGCTCTTCAGCCGAGAGCTTACCCAGGGTTTTCAGCATGCCGGTAATTTTGCCCTTTTTACCCAAATACTCGACGCGAATCTGATCCAGGTCTGCAACCGTGTCAGCTGCTTTTATAGATAGTTCTGCCGCGTCGGCCAGGGTATGAAGATTGTCCATGATTTGTCCTTAAACTGAGCAATTAACTTAACTCAGCTTATTTATAGATTGGGGCTAACGTTAATTGTAGCGGTCGCGCTAAACAAAAAGGGAAAGGGCCTTGGCCCTTTCCCTTTTTGTGGTCGAAAACAGTTTCCGGCTATGCCGGAACGCAATCGTCTAGGCTAAAGCAGCTTTGGCCTGATTAACAATTTGCGCAAACGCTGGCTTATCGTGAATAGCCAGGTCAGACAAGACCTTACGATCAAGCATGATTCCTGCCTTTTTAAGGCCGGCAATAAACTGACTGTAGCGCATACCTTCTACGCGAGTCTGAGCATTGATACGGGCAATCCACAGAGCGCGAAAAGTACGCTTCTTAACGCGACGGTCGCGATAAGCATACTGGCCTGCTTTGGTAACAGCCTGGGTCGCAACGCGATAAACGCGGCTACGAGCACCGTAGTAACCTTTGGCTTGCTTAAGAACTTTTTTGTGACGGCGGTGTGCAGTTACACCTCGTTTTACTCGGGGCATTTTCTATCCTCCTGTCTGATTAAGTACGTAGCATACGGTCAACGGCTGGTGCATCAGCGCCATTTAAGGTGCTAGTGCCTCGCAATTGACGCTTACGCTTAGTCGTCATCTTGGTGAGAATATGGCTTTTGTTAGCATGTTTATGCTTATAGCCTGAACTGGTTTTTTTAAACCGTTTTGCCGCACCACTGTGCGTCTTTGCTTTTGGCATTGGATTACTCCTCGATAGAGGTTAAATAAAAGAAAAAGACTGCCGGTTAGCCTGCCAAAAGGCTAATTGCGATCAGTTAAGAAGTGCCGAATAAATCAGGACTTACTTAGGACTTTTTCTTGCTTTTGGGAGCGATGACCATCGTCAACTGCCGGCCTTCCATTTTTGGAAATTGCTCGACATTCCCCAATTCTTCAAGATCTGCTTCGATGCGTTTCAGCATCTCCATGCCCAATTCCTGGTGGGCCATTTCACGTCCGCGAAAACGTAAAGTGATCTTTGCTTTGTCGCCATTCTCAAGGAAACGCACTAAATTGCGCATTTTAATATCGTAATCGCCCGAATCGGTACCGGGGCGAAACTTCATTTCCTTGATTTGCGTTTGCTTCTGCTTTTTACGCTGTGCGGCCTGTTGTTTCTTGGCCTCAAACACATGCTTGCCGTAGTCCATGAGCTTACAGACTGGCGGCTGGCCATCCGGCGCAATTTCAACCAGATCAAGAGACTTTTCAGCCGCCAAACCCTTTGCATCAGCCAAACTAACTACACCTATCTGTTCGCCTTCCGCACCGACTAAACGCACTTCTGGCGCGTCAATTTCATCATTCAGCTTGGATCGCTTGCTCGAGCTCTTGGCGTAACTTTTCTTAATAGTGTTTCTCCACTGTTTCTTTAATTCAGGCGCTTATACTTCTTCAACTAAAATGCGCCCGCGACGTTGTACATCCCCATTGAGCAACTCGGCAAAGGCATCAATTGCCAGACTGCCAAGGTCTTTGCCCTCACGGGTGCGCACTGACACGGTCTGTGTTTCGACTTCTTTATCACCGACAACCAGTAGATAAGGAGTTCGCTGCATACTGTGCTCGCGGATTTTAAAACCGATCTTTTCATTTCTCAAGTCATTTATGACTCTGAAGCCCTTGTTATTCAAGGTTTCTGTCACTAAATGCACGTAATCGGCCTGTTTATCGGTAATATTCATTACCACGGCCTGTTCGGGTGCCAACCAGGCGGGAAAAGCCCCTTCGTATTGCTCGATCAAAATTCCGATAAAACGCTCAAAGGAACCCAGCACCGCACGGTGCAACATCACCGGCACCTGACGTGAACCATCTTCGCTAACATACTGTGCGTCGAGGCGGCCCGGCATAGAAAAGTCGACCTGAATGGTGCCCAGCTGCCAAACGCGGCCAATGCAATCTTTCAGTGAAAATTCAATCTTCGGCCCATAAAAAGCACCTTCGCCGGGCAGTAATTCCCAGGGCAAATCTTTGGCATCGAGGGCATCGGCCAAGGCTTTCTCGGCCTTGTCCCAAACCTCATCATCACCAACGCGTTTTTCGGGTCGTGTTGATAGACGATAAATCACTTCACTAAAACCGAAGTCGGCATAAATACTGTGCAGGAAGTCGATGAATTCAGAGACTTCCGTTTGTACCTGATCTTCGGTACAAAATATGTGGGCGTCATCCTGAGTAAAACCACGGACTCGCATAATGCCGTGCAGAGAACCCGAAGGTTCGTTGCGATGGCAGGAGCCAAACTCGGCAAGACGCAGAGGCAGGTCGCGGTAGCTCTTCAAGCCCTGGTTGTAGACCTGGATATGGCAGGGGCAGTTCATTGGCTTGACGGCGAAGTCACGCTCATCAATGTGCAGGGCAAACAT
>QNFO01000159.1 GCA_003646355.1 Gammaproteobacteria bacterium | reverse complement strand
GGACTAAAATGCAAAAAACAACAGATAGCAATATAGAGGTCGCCGCATTGGCATTCGATGCCGGCCAGCCATCTCTTATTGCCGATGTGAACAGAAAAATAATTAAGGTAAACACCTCGTTTTTAAAGCTGTTTAGCTTCCCTCCTGAAATGCTGATGGGTTCAATTCTTGATGATCTCTATACGGAGCAAGCAGATCTTGGTTTCCTCGAATTTTTAAAGAGCCATCGTGAAGATGTCCCGAAGAGCGACGGGCTCTCGAATAGCTATACCAGTAAAGCCACACGAGATACGTGGAGTGGGCAGCATCTTGAACTGGTGGAAACCCTCACTGTACTTCCAGGACAGACCGGGCAACAGTGTTACTACTTAATGAGTTGTCAAGAAATTGGCGGCCTGATGCCAAAAATTGTTGTTGCCAGTGAGTCGGAGAAGTCTTTACATCAGCTGATTGAATCCCTGCCAGAGGGTGCAGTGATTCTTGATGGCGCGCATATCGATGCTTGTAATGAGCAGTTTTCCCGTTTGACGCAGCGTGACAGAACAGAACTGCTGAGCTTGTCGATTAGTGAATTATCGATGCCTGTGCAAAGTGATGGGGCCGCTGCTGGTGAAAAACTGGATCGGGTTTTCTCCGCACTTGAGAGGGGGCGTTTCGGCACCATAGAATGGCAGGTTAAATTACCCAATGGCGAACCTCGTGAAGTAGAGGTGAGTTTTAGTGGTTTTGATTACTACGACAGGCGGCTCACCTTCGCGAATGTCAGGGATATTACCGATCGCAAGAGAATGGAGCTAGAGCGTCAGGGTCTGTTAGATGAGCTGGCCCACAAAGAACAAATGACCCGCCTGGCGACCAAGGCAGGCGGCATTGTGATTTGGGAAACGAATATGCAAACCAACAAGATGTCATGGTCTGATGGGGCTGGCCACTTATTTGGTTTATCGGCCGATGAATTGCCTCGGTCGTTTAAGGAGTTAAAGAGTCTCGTTTTTAAAGATGATATTGAACTTATCGACTCGGTTATTGAGGGTATTAATGCCGGGCGGGCCTTTGAATTGGAAAGCCGTTTTCAGGGACCGAGTGGAGAGTTGCACTGGTTGCGAACGCAGGGGCAGGTTGAGTGCGATAGCAATAATGTGCCAATTGCAGTGCGGGCTGCAGTTTCTGATATTAGTGAGTACAAACATGCCCAGGAAGAAATCAGTCGACTGGCCTACTATGATCCGCTGACAAAGCTTGCTAACCGACGCTTGTTACTTGACAGGTTGCATCAATATTGCGCTGCAGCGAAAAGAAATAATACCAGTGGTGTAGTGTTTTATCTTGATCTGGATCGCTTTAAATTACTTAACGATAGCCTGGGGCATGCCAGTGGGGATATCTTATTAATTGAAGTGGCAAAGCGTTTGCTGGATGTTTTTCGGAAAGACGACACGGTTGCCCGCATTGGTGGCGATGAGTTTGTTGTTGTGGTTCCCATTATAGCGGGCGGCATGCATATGGTGGCCCATAAGGCACGCGTCATTGCGGATAAGCTGCGGGCAACGCTGGCGACTGACTATATTATCAACGGCCAGAATTATCATATGTCGTCGAGTATTGGTCTGGCGGTTTTCCCTCAGGATGGTGATACGGCTGAAAGTGTCATTCAAAATGCGGATGTCGCCATGTATCAGGCGAAGAAAAATGGTCGCAATGCGGTGGCATTTTATCGTGCCGAGCAGCAGGAAGATGCAGACAAGCGTGTGTTAATAGAGCAAGACTTGCGTCAGGCAATTAAACGCGACCAGTTTCGATTATATTATCAGCCAAAAGTCGACAGTAATGGACAGGTGGTTGGCGTTGAGGCGCTTGTTCGCTGGGTGCACCCAGAGCGAGGGCTTGTTCAACCGGCTGAGTTTATCGGCATTGCCGAAGAAACGGGCTTGATTATGGATATTGGCCAGTGGGTGATGGAGGCAGCCTGCGTCCAGTTAAAGACCTGGCAAGATAAGGTTTCTTTGAAAAGTGATTTTAGTGTTTCAGTAAATATTAGCCCGGTGCAATTCCGACGCAAAGATTTTGTTTTTAATATACAAAAAATTATTGATAGAAACGGCGTTCGTCCCGAAAGTGTCATGCTGGAAATAACCGAGGGTATGTTGATAGAAGATATTGATGAGACCGTCGAAAAATTAAACCTGCTCAAAAAATTGGGCGTAAAAATATCTATTGATGATTTTGGTACCGGTTATTCCTCTCTTTATTATTTGAAACGTTTGCCGCTTGATGAAATCAAAATTGATAAAACCTATGTGCATAATATTATTAACGATAAGGATGATGCCGCAATTGTAAAAACAATTATGGATATTGCCCGCCACTTTAGCCTCAAGCCTGTGGCCGAGGGTGTTGAAAATAAAGAACAGGCGAGCTTTTTGCGCGATATCGGTTGCCCCGTATTTCAGGGCTACCTCTATTCAGGCCCTCTCTCGGCCGAAGCGTTTTCTGCGGAATATTTCTAAGGGTTAGGTTTTCTTTTCGTTGGAAAAACAAAAATAAATTGGCGCGATTTAAAGCCCTTGTCTAAGCTAATTACAGGGAGGCTGGCTCGGTAGTTGGCCTCTCTGTATCCCGTCCCGGTGCATTTTTTTGTTTGGGATGGTCTGGAAAGAGTTGGCTAAGAGGATTGCATTATGCCCGGGCATATCTATAAACATATCGAAGTGACAGGTAGTTCCACTATTGGTACTGATGATGCGATTAGTGCGGCTATTGCTGAAGCGACGAAAACCATCAAGCATTTACACTGGTTTGAATTGGTGGAAAGCCGTGGCCATATCGAAGACGGGAAAGTGAAGCATTGGCAAGCGACCATTAAAGTGGGTTTTCGTCTCGATCATTAAGTTGATTTTTCATGAGTAGAGTTGCCAATTTACAGCCGATAGGCCAGTGCTTCACTGAGGTGCTGGTTTTGGATTGTCTCGCTGTTTTCGATATCCGCTATGGTACGGGCCACTTTTAATACCCGATGAAAACCGCGAGCGGAGAGCTTCATACGCTCTATAGCGGCGTTCATCATTTCAAGCTGCTCTTTGTTGAGTGGGCAAAATTGATCGATCTGCTTCCGTGATAGCTGGGCGTTGGCGCAGCCCTGTCGCCCCTGCTGCTTTTCTCTGGCTGCGATCACTCGCTCGCGAATGTTTTTGCTACTCTCTCCCGGAGGACTACTTGCGGTCAGCTCCTGGTGAGGCACGCGTGGCACGTGAACCTGAAGGTCAATTCTATCCAATAGTGGGCCAGATATTTTATCGCGGTAACGGTTAACCTGGTCGGGCGTGCAGCGGCACCTCGGTTCACCAAGATAGCCGCAGGGGCAGGGGTTCATTGCGGCAACTAGCATAAAGTTGGCTGGATATTCGACGCTGGCCTGGGCTCTGGCGATCAGTATCGAGCCTGATTCCAGAGGCTCTCTCAGTACTTCAAGCACCTTGCGTGAAAACTCGGGTAATTCATCGAGAAAGAGGACGCCGTGGTGGGCCTTGGAGACCTCACCGGGGCGCGGGGAACTTCCCCCGCCGACCAGAGATACGCTGGAGGCTGTGTGGTGAGGTGCGCGGAAAGGGCGCTCAAAAAAGTTTGCCCTTGGTGTGCTACTACTTACCGAGTAAACGGCAGCGACTTCCAGTGCAGCAATTTCATCTAGCGGCGGCAATATACCGGGAAGGCGGCTGGCCAGCATGGTCTTTCCCGTTCCAGGAGGGCCGCTGAATAGGAGGTTGTGAGCGCCGGCGGCGGCAATCTCCAGTGCACGTTTGGCCTGGTGCTGACCAATAACTTCATTAATATCCGCCGAGGCTGCTGTGTCTAGAGTCTGGTCGTGGGTTTGTTCGGGCAGAATATCACTGCACTTTAAGTGGGCGCAGACCTCAAGCAGATGCCTGGCTGCGTAAACGGGGGTGTTACTCGCCAGAGCGGCTTCTGCACCATTGGTCTGGGCGAGGATCATCTTACGCTGGCTTTTACCGCAGGCAAGAGCGCTGGGTAAAATGCCATCGACCGGCCTCAGCTCACCAGAAAGTGCCAGCTCGCCGATAAATTCGTATTCCTTTAAAGTCTCTGTTGGTAGCTGCCCCGATGCGGCGAGTATGCCCAGTGCTATGGGCAGATCAAAGCGACCACCCTCTTTGGGGAGATCGGCCGGCGCAAGGTTAATGGTGATGCGCCGCGCAGGGAAGTCGAAGTGACTATTGAGCAGGGCGCTGCGCACTCTATCCTTACTTTCCTTAACGGCTGTTTCGGGCAAGCCAACGATGCTTAGGCTCGGGAGTCCATTGGACAGATGAACTTCCACGGTAACCAGTGGTGCGTTAATACCCGATTTTGCCCGTGTATAGATAACGGCCAGTGACATAGATCTTCCTTGATCGCACTAAAGCCTCTGTTGTAGCAGATAGCCTTTGCCAATGAAAGGCAGGGCTATTAGGAAGTGCTGTGCTTGCTGCTCGCACAGTGTTGGTGCGGTGCT
>QNFO01000158.1 GCA_003646355.1 Gammaproteobacteria bacterium | reverse complement strand
TCAGATTGCCACTAGCAGCAGCCTCTATATGTTTCGACCACCAGTACATCATTGTTCGTCTTCTTTCTAGATACTCTGCTCGGTTGTAGGCGGCTCTGACATCATTTTTATCGGTGTGAGCTAATGCTGCCTCAATCACATCGGGGTCGAAACCATGCTCGTTCAGAATCGTGCTTGCCAGTGATCTGAGGCCGTGAGCAACTAATTGGCCGCCATAACCCATTCGTCGTAGGGCCATGTTTGCTGTTTGCTCGCTAATATGGCTTCAGGGTGGGGATGTGGTTTTTCTTAGGTGCGGCAAATGCTTTGCTCACCCCAGAAAGCGGATTGGTACTGACCAGCCCCGTGTTTAGCGCGTACACCATGATTTCATTCAGCCGTTGCGTGAGCCGCTTAACGGTTTCAAGGGAGCCTTTTGCAGCTATGGGCTCCAATACCTCGATAACATTTATGGCGCGGATTGTATCAATGGGCAGCTTGCCAAGTTTGGGGAAGATATGAAGCTCTAATGACCGAAGTATGTCGTTTGCATGGTCGTTTGATACCTGGCTTTTAATCAGGATCGTTTTTCTGGTGACTACAGGGCTTTATAGGGTGTCCTGAAACTTTGGAATGATGGAAGCGGCGAGAATGGGGCCGCTCTCGGCCATCCCTGGCCTTCGCGGCAGACGCGCTTCCTGCGCGCCAACCGCAGCGCAGATACGTTCAATCTTGCTGCTAGGGCCAATAAAAAACCCCAAGCCTTTCGGCTTGAGGTTTGTTATTGGTGGAGGCGGCGGGAATTGAACCCGCGTCCGTCAGTCCGCTGCTATCGGCTCTACATGCTTAGTTCGGTCTATTATTTTTAACTTTTCACCGCCCGGCCGGCAGGGCATGTGAAAGAGCGATTCTGGTTTAGGTTTTAGCGAGTCACCCCCAGACGTGGGTCATCGCGATCTTATGAGTTATGACACCTGAATGCTTCGCCGCTACCCGAAGGTAGATGAAGCCTGGACGCATAAGCACGGCTCCAGTCAGATGGCACT
This sequence comes from Gammaproteobacteria bacterium, assembly GCA_003646355.1. The sequence continues at coordinate 3,496 of QNFO01000158.1, read as the reverse complement.
CTACTGGTGTTTAGGCAGCGAGTGCGTAGTTGTCGTCGTTGGCAACTATAAAGTTTGCGACTTTGGATTAACGAGATTGGTCACCATCTCGGCATGCACCTCAAGTTTTGTAACCGGCGTCGAATCCAAAACGCCCCCAAAAGCTTGAATGTGTTGTGGCTTTTATTTCTCAATGTTTCGAAAAACAAATGCTCTGATCTTTATATGGGGTCAGGGCGGAGGATTAAAAGCCAACACGGGCGATTTTATCACAGCTTGTTAACGCTGGGCAGATAGATGTGGCGCTTTAACAGATTGTTAGGCGGAGTGGCTGAGGATGCGCTGCTTCTGACGCTGCCAGTCGCTTTTCTTGGCATCCTGACGCTTGTCGTACTCGGCCTTGCCTTTGGCGAGGGCAACTTCGCATTTCACCAGATGGCCCTTCCAGTACAGGGCGGTGCAAATGCAGGTGTAGCCTTTCTGCTGTACGGCGGCTGCTATTTTGTCGAGCTCGCGGCGATGCAGTAAGAGCTTGCGGCTGCGATTGGGCTCGGTGACAAAGTGGGTGGAGGCGGTGGGCAGGGGTTGGATATTGGCGCCAAACAGCAGTGCTTCGCCATTTTGAATGTGCACGTAGCTGTCGGTGAGTTGAATTTTCTTCTCACGGATGCTTTTCACTTCCCAGCCCATTAACGCGATGCCGGCTTCAAATCTATCGTCAATTTGATAGTCGTGGCGAGCGCGTTTGTTGACGACGATGGTGTTGGAGCTTTTCTTGGGTTTTTTTGCCATGGCGCGATTATACGGTGTGGCGCGGGTGCTGCCTATGCTTGGCAAGCTTTGTCTTGGCTAAGGAGGGTGTTGCGGTTTTGTGCGGGTCGGGCAAGGGGTACAATGGCGGCCTTGTCATATAAATGAGTTCCGTCTTGAGTCAAACACAGTCTTATCCGGCGTGGAGCAGTCGCTGGGTGTTTATTATGGCGGCCACCGGTTCTGCGGTTGGGCTCGGCAATATCTGGAAGTTCCCCTATATCACCGGCGAAAACGGCGGCGGTGCGTTTGTGCTGGTGTATTTACTGTGTATTTTATTGCTGGGTATTCCGGTGATGGTGGCGGAGGTAATGCTCGGGCGACGCGGGCGCCAAAGTCCGGTGAATACCATGCGCCAACTCACTCGCGAGGCGGGCCTGCATGGTTTCTGGAATAGCATCGGCTGGCTCGGCGTGGTGGCGGGGCTATTAATCCTTTCCTATTACTCGGTCATTGCCGGTTGGGCGCTGGCCTATATTCCGGAGATGGGTAAGGGCACTTTTCAGGGCGCGGGGCCGGTCGAGTCCCAGGCTTTCTTTGATGCACTACTCGCCGATAAAGGCCGCTTATTGGCCTGGCAGTCGCTGTTTATGTTGATGACGGTTGGCGTGGTCGCCTTTGGCGTGGTTAAAGGCCTTGGCGTTGCGGTACGGATATTAATGCCGCTGCTGTTTGTGCTGCTGTTGGCGATGCTGGTTTTTGCTTATCGCCACGGTGACTTTATCGCCGCCGCTGAGTTTTTATTTCGCCCTGATTTTTCTGCGCTCACCGGCCGCTCTGTGCTGGAGGCCCTGGGCCACTCCTTCTTCACCCTGAGTTTGGGCATGGGTTCCATCATGGCCTACGGTGCCTACATGCCTGCGGATGCCAGCATCGGTAAAACAGTGTTGGCGGTTGCTTTTTTGGACACACTGGTCGCGCTGATGGCGGGTATGGCTATTTTCCCCATTGTTTTTGCCCATCCTGGTATTGACCCCGCTGCGGGGCCGGAGCTGTTATTCGTTAGCTTGCCTGTGGCCTTTGGTGCCATGCCCGGCGGTTTGGCGGTCGGCATGTTGTTTTTTATTCTGGTCACTATTGCCGCCTGGAGTTCGGCCATCTCTTTAATCGAGCCGGGTGTCGCCTGGTTGATTGAAAAACGTGGTTTTAATCGCTTTTCGGCCAATGTATTACTTGGGCTTGTCGCCTGGGCTCTGGGTATGGGTACGGTGCTGTCATTCAATGACTGGTCGGGTTTTACCGTAGGCGGCTTTACCTTCTTTGGCGCTATGGACTTTTTGACCTCGCGCATATTGTTGCCACTCACCGGTTTGTTTATCGCTATTTTTGTCGGCTGGGTAATGCCGCGAATGACGTCGAAAAGTGAGCTTGATGGTGATGGTTCGTTGATGTATCCCGTCTGGTTATGGGTGCTGCGTTATATCTGTCCGCCAGCTATTGGCGTGGTGCTGCTGGTGGGTCTCTACGACACATTTGCAGCGGCTAGCTAGGGGATGGCGATATGAAAACGACATCCATCCAACGCAGTGCACTGGTGCTGCACTCGGCGCAGTCAATGTTCGATTTAGTGAATGATATCGAGGCCTATCCCCAATATATGGATGGCTGTAGCGGTGCTCAGGTCATGTCACGGGACGAGAAAGAAATTATTGCCCGGCTCGATTTACGCAAGGCGGGTATTAGCCACAGCTTTACCACGCGCAATCATTTGTCGGCACCCGAGTTGGTGGAGATGACCCTGGTCGATGGGCCTTTTAGTTACTTTCAGGGTGTATGGCAGTTTAAAGCCCTGCAGGAAAATGCCTCTAAAGTCAGCCTCGATCTGGAATTCGCGTTTAAAAGTGGCATGCTGAATAAGGCGGCGGGAAAGTTGTTTACCCGAGTGGCCGATAATTTGGTGGCGGCATTGGTGAAGCGTGCCGATGTGATACTACCCTCTAGGTACCCCTGAAAATGTACTTATTTTGGCGGCGCCGTCCTGCCGATAGTTTGTCTGAGGCTGTGTAGAAAATTATGCAAGAAGATATACCGGAAACCTTACTTGAAACCATCGCGGTCGAAGTGGCTTACGCGCTGCCCGACAAGCAAAAAATTATTACCCTGCAGGTGTCACCCGGTACCACGGCGCGCCAGGCTGTACGCGCGTCAAATATTGTGGGGGAGTTTCCCGAGATTGATGTTGACGCTGCGATCCTGGGTATTTTCAGTCACACCCTGGGTACTAAAGGTATGCCTTCGGCGGAAGAATATGTGTTGAAGCCTATGGACAGGGTGGAGATTTATCGCCCACTGATTGCCGATCCCAAAGAGGTGCGTAAGCAACGTGCCGCCAAAGCGCGGGAAGAGCGGGCGGCACAAAAAGCCCAGCAAAAGGCTGGGCAATAATTTGAATTTGCAGAACGAGCCTGCTTGCGCTGATTTATTGCGTGGGCGTGGGGGTATTGGCTTCACGCTCGGCTGGGGACGGTGGCGTTTTGTCTTGCGCAGTATTTTCTCCTTCAGCGCCATCGGCCTCAGAAGTTTTTAAACGAGTCGGCACGTAATCCCCGTTGAAATGAGTGAGGGTGTTACCGTCGAAAAAGAGCGTGATTCTTTCGCGCATTTCAGGGCGGCCTGGGGGTTTAATGCTGTAATAGTAGTCCCAGCGGTCCTGGTCGAAGGTGTCCATTAGCAAAGGGGTACCTAAAATATAACGTACTTGCGAGCG
>QNFO01000157.1 GCA_003646355.1 Gammaproteobacteria bacterium | reverse complement strand
CGCCATGACCCGAGCCTCAAAGAGTGGCCGCACCGCTCGGCAGTTTTATCTGCAGTGGCGGGAGTAGGCTTGCTAACTTTCGGCCAATAAATACGGGTCTAATAAAATTTCTTTTCGCCCTCGGGTCGGGTTTTAAAGCGCTTGTGTAGCCAGAAATAATCTTCTGGATGCTTGCGAATACTCTGCTCGAGCCAATCGCTCCAGCGTTGGGTATCGGCCAGGTCATCGCCAGAGGGGAAGTTCTCCAGCACGGGTTCAATATCAACCCCAAAGCGCCCACCTTCTTTGTGGTAAGTATTGACTGTTAGGACATTGGCATCGGCGAAAGTCGCATATTTAGCTATCGTGGTGATAGTTGATGTTTGAATGCCAAAGAAGGGAATAAAAATGCTGCCTTTTTTTCCGAAATCTTGATCGGGCATGATTAAGACCGGCTCTCGTTTTTTTAGTTTGGACAGCATCCGTCGGGTTTCGCTTCGGTGAATAAGGGTCACTCTGTGTTGACGTGCCGCGTGCTTATAAAGCTGGGTTTCCAGAACGGGATTGTCCATGCGCCGATAAACAACATTGAGAGGGTGAATGTTAGAAAGGGATGCGAGTCCTAGCAGGAAGGCATTAAAATGCCCGGCCAGAAGTATGAGTGGTTTGTCACTTTTGAGGGCCTCTTCAAGATGGGTTTCGCCAGTGATGTCTGCCCGTTGGTGTATCGATTCAGGTGATGCCCAGGCAATATCGAGTAAATCAAAAAACAGTAGAATCGTTGAGCTAAGGTTTTTTTCAGCCAGTTCAAGCTGTTCTCGGGTTGATAGGCTGGGGAAGCAAAGCTCGATATTACGGAGAATGATTCTGGTGCGAGAGAAGCTGGTTTTAATCAGGCATAGCGCAAGCCCTCTTGCTAAACTGCGCTGGAAGGGCTTGGGTAGTTTAGCCAATAGCCAGGAAAAGCCAATAGCTAACCAGGATGGCCAAAAGCGGGGTGCGTAAATAGAGCCGTTAACACGGCGACTGCGGTTTCGTTTTCCCATAAAGCTCAGCTCCTGTTGCTTGTATTAATACTATTTTTGTAGGGTGATTCAGCTGGGCTTTAGTTATCTGCTAGCTTGACCAGCATCTTGCCCAGATTCGCGCCACTAAAGAGTCCGAGAAAGGCCTCTGGCGCTTTGTCGATGCCTTCAAAGACGGTTTCCTGCCAGATGATCTTGCCCTCTTTACGCCAGCTCGCCATATCTTCGATAAAGGCTTGATGGTACTCGGCCATATAGTCGAGCACAACAAAGCCTTTAACGGTCATACCGAGGGTGACGACCTTAAACATATTGGTGACACCCTGACGTTTTTCCGGGGCCTCGTTGTAATCTTCGATGGTGCCGCAGAGAATCGCCCGACTATTTTTACGCATGCTCAAAAGAGCTCCGTCGAGTTGTGAGCCGCCGACATTATCAAAAAACAGGTGGATGCCCTTGGGGCAGAGTTCGGCGAGTTTGCCGGCAAAATCATCGGTCTTTTTGTAATTAAAGGCGGCATCAATTTTTGCGGTATTTAACAGCCAGTCGACTTTCTCGTCTGAGCCGGTGCTGCCGACGACCGTGCAACCCAGTGCCTTGGCAATTTGGCAAACCAGTGAACCCACTGCGCCGCCCGCGCCGGAGACAAAAACTGTTTCGCCCGCTTTCGCTTCGCCGAGCACTTTGGTGCCAACATAGGCGGTAATGCCCGGCATGCCAAGAATGCCGATGTAGTCCTGGGGGGCAACACTTGATGTGTCGCGAATACCCAGGCCCTTGCCGTTGGAGACAAAGTACTCGCGCCAGCCATTCATGCTTTCGACGTGGGTGCCAACCGGCAGCTTGGCGTTCTTCGATTGCAGGACCACGCCAATAGCGCCGCCCTCGAGCACCTGGTTGAGCTGGAAAGGGGGAATATAGCTTTTCACATCATTCATGCGCGGGCGCATATAGGGGTCGACGGACATCCAGAGGTTTTTAACCAGCACCTGCCCCTCTTCCAGTTCTTCGCTTAGCTGGCTTTCGACCAGTTTGAAGCAATCGAGATTGGGTTGGGGGGAGGGCCGTTGGGCAAAATGGATTTCTCGGTTGATCATGGCAGAGCCTCTTTTAAGTGGGGTGAATTGACGGCGCTTGAACCGTCAATACTGTATTTGGTGTTTATTGGTAGTGGCTATCGTCGTGACTATAAACGGCGATTACTCACGTAGGGCCAGACGTAGATTGCTCGGGTGCACGGGGTTGGTGCCGCTCATGCTCAGCACCATGCTGGTCAAATCGTCCCAGGGCGAGGCGTCGCGCATGCCTTTCACCGCGCGGTCAACACCGCCGGCCTGGCGCAACAACATAGTGAGCTGGGCGGGCCGGGTGCGGCGCAGAGCCTTGCGCACCAGTGGCTGATGTTTATCCCACACCCGTAGCTTGCGCAGGGCGCTATCGATAGATTCGCCGCTGGCGGCTTGCTCACTGGCTTTAATCAATATGTGCAATTCTCGCGTTAGCGCCCAGAGAATAGCCGTGGGCTCGGTGCCCTCGTCGCGCAGACCGCGCAAGGTGCGTATCGCGCCGACACTGTCGCCGTCGAGAATGCGATCAATCATCGTGAAGACATTGAAACGGGCACTGTCGGTGACCACGGACGACATGGTTTCGCTGTCAATTTCGCCCTCGGGGGCTAGCAGTTTTAGCTTCTCGATTTCCTGAATCGCGGCGAGCAGGTTGCCCTCGACACGCTCGGCCAGTACTTCAATAGCCTGGTGGTTGGCTCTGATGCCAGCTTGCTCAAGCCGGTGATGAATCCACTGGGGCATTTGTGCGGCGCTAACGGGCCACACTTGTACGATGGCGCCGTGTTGGTCGAGGACTTTAAACCACTTGCTGTTTTGCGTGGATTTATCGACTTTCGGCAGGATGATCAGCAGTAAATTGTCGGCGCTGATATTGCTGCAATAGTCCTGAAAAAACAGGCCGCCCTCGCGCCCCGGTTTACCGGAGGGAATACGCAATTCGAGTATTTTCTTATCGGAGAATAGAGACAGACTGTTGGCTTCGGTCAACACCTGCTGCCAGTCGAAGCGGGCTTCGGCGTTAAACAACTCGCGCTCGGTAAAGCCGTTTTCACGAGCCTGCCCGCGTATCGCGTCGGCCGCTTCTTGAAGCAGTAAGGGCTCGTCGCCGGTGAGAACATAAATGGACTCGAGGCCCTGTTTCAGTTGCCTCGAAAGTTTATCCGGATGCAGGCGCATAGCGTCTTAGGGCGTGCTTTGTGCGGGGGCCTTGCTCGCGGCGGCCTTGTTCAAATGGCGCAAACGATTGGAAATCTGTCGGGCCAGGTCGTTGTACATTTCACGTTTTAGCAGCTGTGCTTCATCTTCAGTGGCCAGCACATTGTCTTCGTTGTACTCATAAATACGCTCGACAGAGGCGGTTGAGCGCTCGATGGCCATGCTGCCGTCGGATCGGGTGACAAAATATTCGACCTGTTCTTCCAGCAGACGCTCGGAGATGCGGGCGCTGGCGCTAACGGTGGCGGTACGGCGCTTCGATTTTTCTTTGACGATGTTGAGGCTGTACTCCGCGTCAGTGGCGCTGTCGACCAGCTCGATACCGCTGCCCCGCAGGTAGCGTTCTAAGACACGCACAAAGGGGCTGCTAGCATCGTTGGCTTTGACATGCAGGCGGTCAATAGTGGCTGCACCACCGGTACCGCGTAGCTGCCAGCCGCAGGCACTTAAGGTTAGCAACAGGAGGATGGCGCTCAGTTTGAATGGCTTGTTCATAAAATCGAGAGATTCCGTGATGGATATTGATTAATTGGCAACGATATTAACCAGTCTGCCCGGTACTACGATGACTTTACGGATAGTTTTACCCTCCGTAAAGCGCTGGGCATTGGGTTCAGCCAGAGCGGCGCTTTCAATGCTGTCTTTGTCGGCATCGGCAGGCAGAACAATTTCTCCGCGCACTTTGCCGTTGACCTGCACCATTAGCTTAATACTGCTTTCGACCAGGGCGCTTTCGTCAACCTCGGGCCAGCGGGCATTGAGTACGGGCTCTTCGTGGCCGAATTCATTCCAGAGTGTGTGGCAGATATGCGGGGCGATGGGGGCTAGTAATAGTACGGCCGCCTCCAGTGCCTCCCTTTCAATGGCGATGCGTTGCGGTGCATGGCTGGACAGACGCGTGAGCTCGTTGAGTAGTTCCATCACTGCGGCGATGGCGGTGTTGAAGGTCTGCCGACGACCGTAGTCATCGCTGACCTTGGCGATGGTTTGGTGGGTCTTGCGTCGCACTTTGGCTTCATCGTCAGTGAGCTTGCCGACGTCAAGCGCGGGTGCTTCCCCTTTTGCGAGGTGGGCATGAACTAATTTCCACAGGCGGCGCAAAAAGCGGTTCGCGCCGGCAACGCCTTCGTCCGACCACTCGAGGGATTGCTCGGGTGGCGCGGCAAACATGGTGAACAGGCGCACGGTGTCGGCACCGTACTGGTCGATCAGCGGCTGGGGGTCGACGGTGTTGCCCTTGGATTTGGACATTTTGCTG
>QNFO01000156.1 GCA_003646355.1 Gammaproteobacteria bacterium | reverse complement strand
TGGCGCAATACCCGCCGGAATTTACACCACCAGCAGCACCGAGCAATGCCAGTTTATTGCGAACAATTGCGATGCGACTATCGCCATCGTAGAAAACTATGCGCAACTAGTTAAGTTTAAGGCCATTGCCGATCAGTTGCCCAAACTGAAAACCATTGTGATGATGAAGGGCTCGGATACCGCAGAGCACGTACACGCCTGGGACGACTTACCCAAGCTGGCCGAACAAGTGTCTGAGCAAGCACTCGATGAGCGAATCAAGGCCCAGCAGCCCGACGACATTTGTACGCTAATTTATACCTCGGGCACCACGGGCAGCCCGAAAGGGGTGATGCTAAGCCACCGCAACCTAAGCTGGATGGCGCAAAATTGCGTTGAAACTTATGGTTGTAATTCTGATGAGCGCATCATCAGTTATTTACCCATGAGCCATATCGCCGAGCAAATATTTAGCCTTTATATACCCATGTATTGTGGCGGCTGCACATCCTTCGCAGAAAGCCTTGGTAAACTTGGCGACAACCTTCGCGAGGTGCGCCCGACGAGTTTTGTCGCCGTACCCCGAGTCTGGGAAAAAATTCAAACTAAAATACTTATCGCCGGTAAAGCCAGCCCTCCGCTGCGTAAAAAAGTTGTAGCCTGGGCACGTAAACTAGGCCTTGCCGGGGGTTATGCGCTACAACAAAAGAGAACTCCGCCATTATTTTATAAGCTTGCTGACAAACTTGTTTTCTCAACGGTGAGACGGCAACTGGGCTTTGACCGCTGTCGCAACCTGCTCTCTTCTGCCGCACCCATTTCCATCGACACCCTTGAGTTCTTCCTCAGCCTGGGTCTACCGATCTGCGAAATCTACGGCATGAGCGAATGCTCTGGCCCGGCGACTGTCGGCCGGGCCAATAATTTCAATACCGACAAACTGGGGCCTTGCCTCCCCGGTACAGAAATGCGCATTGGCGATGATGGCGAAATACTGATGCGCGGCCCCCATATTTTTGCCGGTTATAATAACAATGAGGCTGCCACCAGCGAAGCAATTGATAGCGATGGCTGGCTGCACACTGAAGATATCGGCGAACTTGATAGCCAAAATTTTCTGCAGGTAACCGGTAGAAAGAAAGACATTATCATCACCTCTGGCGGTGAAAATGTCGCCCCGCAACTCCTGGAAGGAAAGATAAAAGCGATCACCGCCGTCAGCCAGGTTGTCGTCATTGGCGACCAACGCAAATACCTATCTGCCCTTATCACCCTCGATGATGAAACCCTCAACAGCGAACTCAGCAGCGCTGGAAGTAAAGCCGTTGGGGCAGAGGAAGCGGCCCAATGCAAACAATTACGCAGCTACCTTCAGCGACAAATTAACGAAATTAATAGAACTCTGGCGCAAGCTCAGAGTATTAAAAGATTCACTATTTTGGCTCAGGATTTTAGTATTGAAGGTAGCGAGTTAACCCCGACCATGAAGATAAAGCGCAATATCGTTAGCCTTAAATACCAGAGGCAAATCAGCGCCATGTATTAAGGATACGCGGCTTAACGCTCAAGTTTAGAGCACTGAAGAAAGCATTTTCAGTCCCAACAAAACCAGCAGCACGGCGAATATTTTTTTCAATACTGGCACCGGCAAACGGTGCACCATTCGTGCCCCAACAGGCGCCGTAAAAAAACTCACCACGGATATCAACAACACCGCCGGTAAATAAATAAAGCCGAAGGTATAGTTTTCAGGTGAAGAGTTTGCCCAACCATTTAATAAATAACCCAGTGTGCCGGCAACAGAAATGGGCAAGCCAATGGCTGCCGATGTGCCAATGGCTTTTCGTATTTCAATATTCTGCCAGGTGAGAAAAGGTACGGTTAAAGAGCCGCCGCCGATGGACACCAGCGCCGATATTGCGCCGATCCCCGAACCCGCCGCCAACAAGCCTGTTGTACCTGCTAATTCCCGACTGGGTTTGGGTTTTTTATTGAGAAACATTTGCACCGATACCGCGCCCATAAAGACGGCAAAAAATATCGCCAAATGCGCCGAGCTAATATATTTCGCCACAAAGGTCGCCAGAAAAGTGCCGAGAATAATCCCCGGCGTCATGCCTTTGACCACCGGCCAAAGCACACCGCCATTGGCATGATGGGCACGCATACTGGCTAGCGAGGTAGCAATGATGGATGCCATGGATGTGCCCAGCGCCAGGTGCACAACCTTTTCAACCGGCACGCCCTGGAGTAAAAAAATTGAGGTTAGGGTGGGCACCATAATGCCGCCACCGCCAATACCCAACAGTCCGGCCATAAAGCCAACAAAGGCACCGAGTAATAGAAAGGCTATTACCCACTCGTAATCTAACATCGTTTATTCACCAGAATTTTAGGCGCAAGACAAACAGGCAACTAAAGCCCGATCACATCGAGGGCTTCACTTAATTTATGCACGGGAATCACCTCCATACCATCAATAGTCTGACGCGGCGCATTGCCCGCTGGCACGATAGCGCGCTTAAAGCCATGCTTCGCGGCCTCGCGCAAACGCTCCTGACCGCTGGGCACCGCGCGGATTTCACCGGCCAGGCCCACCTCGCCAAAGGCCATTAAATCTCGCGGCAGGGGGCTGTCGCGAAAACTAGAGACCACTGCCAAAAGCAACGCCAGATCAGCACTGGTTTCTAGCACTTTGACGCCGCCGACGACATTTACAAAAACATCCTGGTCACCCACCATCAAACCACCGTGGCGGTGCAATACAGCCAGTAACATGGCCAAACGATTTTGGTCGAGACCGACGGTAACTCGCCGCGGATTGCCGAAATTACTGTCATCGACCAGTGCCTGCAGTTCCACCAGCAGAGGGCGCGTTCCCTCCCACACCACCATCACCACACTACCCGAGGCGACCTCATCGCCACGCTGTAAAAAGATTGCCGACGGGTTGGCAACCTCTTTTAAACCCTTCTCGGTCATCGCAAACACACCCAGCTCATTGACCGCACCAAAACGATTTTTGTGACTGCGCAAAGTGCGAAAACGGGTGTCGGCAGTGCCTTCAAGCATTAGCGAGCAATCGATCATATGCTCCAACACTTTCGGCCCAGCCAGTGAACCCTCTTTAGTGACGTGACCCACCAGCAATAAAATAATGCCGCTTTGTTTGGCCAGGCGAATTAACAATGCAGCACTCTCGCGCACCTGAGAGACGCTGCCCGGCGCCGAGCTAATATCTTCGCAGTGCATTACTTGAATAGAGTCGACCACCAATATTTTCGGTTGCTGACGCAGCGCCGTGGCACACACAGTCTCGGCCGAAGTCTCGGCCATAATATTGACTTTGTTGGTTGGCAGACCGAGACGCTTGGCCCGCATGGCGACCTGCTGGGGCGACTCCTCGCCCGTGACGTAGAGACACTTGTGACTCTCGGCAAGATGACACAAGGTTTGCAGCAAGAGTGTACTTTTACCCGCCCCCGGTTCGCCGCCGATTAACACACAGCTACCCGTCACCAGCCCCCCGCCGAGCACCAAATCAAGCTCACCAGCGCCGGTGGTAATACGGGGTAATTCGTCGATTTCGATATCAGACAGCAGGCTGACATCGGCATCTGCCGCGCCGGCATAACCCCCTCGACCACCCGTTGATGAGGGTTTGACCATGGCCATGCGCACTTCACTGAGGGTGTTCCAGGCATTGCACTCACTGCACTGGCCCTGCCATTTTGTGTAATCTGCGCCGCAATCGTTACAAACGAATGCTGAGTTTTTCTTTTTTGCCACCGACTATTCCACCTGCCTATCGAGAGCCCGCATCCTACCGTGGCTGTCGCGGTGGGACAATCACGGCCACACTTTCATCAATAATAGATGGCGGCAAGGTCGGCCTATAGCCTTGCCGCGAGCGCCAAGCGGGGGCAAATCTGCTAGAGTGGCGGCATGTCATTGATCCCCGAAACGCCCCTGCTTTTTTACCCCCAGCTCGCTGCTGCACTGGGGCTTGAAGAGGCGGTGATGGTGCAAACCCTGAAAGCCTTTCTCGCCCACGGCGAGGTCGAAAACCAACACGGTTTTGCCTGGTACGAAGTCAATGCCGACAAACTATTACAGACTCTGCCCTTCTGGCAGGCGAACGATATACAGCGTATTACCAACAACTTGCGCGAGCAGGGCATATTGCTGATTGGCGCGCAGACCTTTCAGCAGGGCGGACGTTTTCGCTTCGCTATTAATGAGCAGGTCGGCAACACAGTATCGGCGCCAGTAACAGCAAGTCCGCAGCAAAACTCTGGCTTAAGTACTGCACCAACAAGCCGGGCGACAACAGCTATTACGCCAGCACCTACCGCCCCAATTCAACGGGCACAGGCTATTTCAAAGGGCTGGCAACCTGAAAATGACTTGCTCGCCCAACTCGCCCAATACGGTATTCCCCTGGACTTTGCCCTCGAGCAGGTCGGCGGATTTGTCACCTATTGGACCGAGCGCAACGAACCCCGCTACAGCTGGGGCTCGCGCTATCTCAAGCACGTATTGCGACTGTGGCGTAAGCAGGAAACCCGCAGTG
>QNFO01000155.1 GCA_003646355.1 Gammaproteobacteria bacterium | reverse complement strand
TCAAGATCAGGCGTGCCGATATAATTGCGCCCATCTGCCAGGCCTCCTGTTGCAGAAAGTGGAATCCAGATATAACGTTCTTGATAACTGGGTGAGCGTGTTTTTCGAGCAAAGCCTATTTCAACATCGAGTGTGGGTGAAAGAAAATATCGCGCAATGGCTACCAGGTCAGTATTAACATCGTCCTGATCGCGATCCGAATTATTGAAGGAGGCTTGTAACCTGGCTGGTGCGTTCATAGGTGAGCCGCCCGGGGTAAACATTGATGTGCTAGCGAATACATCATCTGCGCTCATTCGCACCCAATTGACCCGGCCACCTAATTCAAGGGCCCAGTTGTCGGCTACGTTGCCATCCCATTCGGTAAAGAATCCGTAGCGGTCGCGATTAACATTATTAAAATTAACAATCTGAAACTGCCCATTAAAGGGATCGGTGATAAGCGCATCATGTTCGATGTTATCGCCATCAAGCCCCATCAGTAATTCACCGTCTCTATAGGGAATTGCAATTGTAAATTTGTAACCAAAACCACGTGCCGTGTTGTCTGATTGTCGCGTCTTTGGTCCAATGCCGCGCAGGGTGAAATTATCCATCCGGTGCTTAATATCCTGATATTGGAATCTCCCCGTGACTTCATATTGGCCGGCAAAATTACCAATATAATTAAAGGTAGGTACACCGCCTCGAGAATAAATAATGTCCATCGGTAGGGACGGCGTTCCAGATAACAGCGTGTCATTATAATTGTAGCCAACATCAAATTCGTGATCGTCAGTTTGATAGCCATAGCCAAAGGTTGATGCATTGCGCTCATGTCGGGTATCGATATTGTCGCCGCCCTCCCATTCAAAACTATTGCCTTTTTCATGACTGCCGCCAAAACGCAGCTTATGATTTAGGTTGGCTGCATTGACAAAAACACTGGCATATCGACCATTATTAACGCTGTTGTAGCCGCTGCTTGCTCGCCCTAAAAATAGCGGTTCATCAGATCCTGCAAATTCGCCCTTCCTCGTTTCCTGCACAATGGAGCCGCCTAGCGTTTCGAGGCCGCTGCTTACCGATGCAATTCCTCGCTCAATTTTCAGTACCTCTGTGAGTGAGGTGGGCACATGGCTTAAGGGTGCGTCCATAGCATTGGCACAGGCTGATTTGTAATTGGCACCATCAGAGCTGACATTAATGCGGTCGCCGAATAAGCCACGGTATTGCGCTATTCCCGATAGCGGCCCATTTGAATTGACGTTTGCACCGGGCACTTGTCGTAACAGCGCCGCCGCATCATTTATGCCGCCCTGGGTGGGCATAATGCCAATGACCCCGGGTTTGATGATTTCGCCGACCACGATAATCTCTGTCAGTATTTTGTCATCCCCGGTCGTACTCACTTCATCGGAGAAGACGGTCGGGGAATGCATTGCAAAACTCGCCAGTGGCATTAAAAAATAACCAATTCTTTTCATAATTTGATTCGCATTAATCTTTCATTTGAGAAATAACGTTAACTGTAAGTGCCCACCTTTATAGGGTCTTTGACAATTATCAATGGGCTTTACAGGCTAAATTTAAAAATGGACGCGTTAGCCAGAGTGTTTTAGCACTTATATCGACTGCTATATGACGATCCTCTTTGTTCGTCACTTACTCACGGGCTTTCGCTGAGGCAGGGGGTGCGACAATAAACCACAGTCTAGTGCGACAATTCACCACATAACAAGTACTGCTCTGGCATCTAGAATTCCCGCTTGAAAACTTTTGAGGGATATTCTTCGTGTCTAAAATAAAAACCGTCCGTGGGGCTTGCCGAACAAGTGCCGCGTTCACGCCAGTCGCTACTATTCTGTTGAGCTGTTCATTGTCGCCATTTGTTGCAGCCCAAACGCTTGCTGATCTGCCGCCCATCGCAGCACCCATGCTGGAAACTATTGTTGTTACCGCCAGTGGTAGTGCCAACACGCTGGCCGATACGGCGGCAAGTATTGGTGTTATTTCTGAATCTGAAATCGAGGAAGTAAACCCGATGCATGCGGGTGAGCTGATGAATCGTATTCCCGGTGTCAATATTGTACAGCTTGGCTCCAGTGGCTCGGGGGTGATGGCAGCCATTCGCCAGCCGGTTTCAACCAGCCCGGTGTATTTATATCTTGAAAATGGCGTGCCGACACGGGCGGCGGGATTTTTCAATCACAACGCTTTATACGAAGTGAACATGAGTGGCGCTAACGGCGTCGAAATTATTAAAGGCCCGGGTTCTGCCCTGTATGGCAGCGACGCTATTGGTGCTGTGGTGAATACACTCAGTGGTCGCCCACCCAGGGAAGACAAGTTAAGCGTTAATGTGGAGGGGGGTGAAGACGGCTATCAGCGTGTGCAATTAAAGGGCGCCAAACTCACCGCTAATCACGGCTTTACCGGCAAGCTCGATATTGTTGATAGTGATGGCTGGCGCGAACAAACGGCCAGTGAGCGTAGCTCGTTTACCGGCTCGTGGAATACGCTCATCGGCGATAACTGGCGCGTTAACACTGTTTTTACCGGCACCATTCTCGATTATGAGACCGGTGGTAGTGGCTTGAGCTATGACGATTACAAAGATGATCCCGAGCAATTTGGTAACTTAGTGGGTTATCGGGATGTGCGGGCCTTTCGTGTTTCGTCTGCCTTTGAAAGAGATTTTGCGAACAGTACCTTAAGCATTACGCCCTTTTTGCGCAGTAATGAACTGGAGTACATCGCCACCTGGACACTCAACACCGGGCGAGTAAGCCCGCCTCCGCCGTGGTGCCCCAGTTGCCCCTCGTCTCTCGATTCGCAAGACGCCCATAAAAATGAAAGCGGCCACGACTCCATTGGCACGCTGCTGAAGTGGGATTACAGCCTTGGTGATGACAGCTTTGTGGTGACCGGGCTGGATATCGACTACAGCGAAGGCTATCAAAAACAAACCTATATTGAGCGCACAGATGCGGACTCGGGTGACTACTGGATGGCCTATACGCCAGCGGGCCTGCTCTACGACTACGATGTTGATGTGCTTTCTCTCTCGCCTTTTGTGCATTACGAAAACCAGCTGACGACGGCACTGCGTTTAAATGCCGGGCTGCGCTATGACTATTCGCACTACGATTATCAGGACAATATGAGTGCTGCCGTGATTGATCCACTTCACTTGCGCCCGGAAGATCAGTCGGTGGACTTTAATCATCTCAGCCCAAAGCTGGGTTTAACCTATCAGTTTAGTGACGACATCAATGGTTATGCCTCCTATCGCCACGCCTTCCGTGTGCCATCCAGTGGGCAGTTATTTCGCTCGGGCAGTACGGCTGATTCCACAGATCTCGACCCGGTAAAAGTCGACAGTTTTGATATTGGCCTGCGCGGTAATTTGACCGAGCGCATCACCTTCGACAGCAGTATTTACTACATGCTTAAAGAAGATGACATTCTCAGTGTGCTCGATAGTAATACCGGCGCTCGTCGTAACACCAATGCCGGGGAGAGCGAACATTACGGCATCGAGCTGGGGCTGGATATTATCCTCAGTGAGAGCGTTGACCTCTATATTGCCTACACCCAGTCTGAGCATAAATACAAAGACTGGGAAGACCGCAGTGGTGACTACTCGGGTAATGATATGCCCAATGCGCCGGAGAATTTTGCCAATGTGCGCCTGCGTTACGGCCCTATGTGGTTAAACGGTGGGCGTCTTGAGCTGGAGTGGATACATCAGGGCGAGCACTGGATCGACGAAAAGAATGCAGATGATGGCCGCGCCACTGATCGCGATACCTATGAGGGCCATGACCTGGTTAATTTGAGAGCCAATTATTTGCTCAGCCCCAAACTCGAAGTTTCTCTTCGCGTTCTTAATTTGACCGATGAACTCTATGCCGAAACCACCGGCAAGTGGGGGCCGACCTATACACCGGGCCGG
This sequence comes from Gammaproteobacteria bacterium, assembly GCA_003646355.1. Next base: position 615 of record QNFO01000155.1, on the reverse strand, counting down.
CCGCGTACAGCCTTTGTTGGTGCCAAATATACCTTTTAAGAGATAGAGAGTCTCTGAACAAGCCCGCTGCACTTTGGCGGGCTTTAGCTCGAACAAAATGTCTTTTTTGAAACACACTTTTTAATCGCGACTTATTAGTCCCACTTATCAATCCCTATGAGAATAACTATGGCTAGCACTACCTTGTACCGCTGGCATCGGCGTATTGGTTTGGCGGTATTTATCGCCATTATTGCCTGGGCGCTGAGTGGCTTGAGTCACCCCATTATGTCGCGCATTAATCCCCGGCCGGTGGCAATGGCTCCGCCGGTGTCGGCTGCTGCCATTGCTGAGTTAGCGCCTTTATCTGCGGCTTTGTTGGCCAACGGTATTGCTGATTTTGAGCAAGCGCAGTTGTTGAATATTGATGGCGCTAGTTTTTATCGTGTTGAGCAGGGTGATAACAAAATTTACATTAATGCTCGTAGCGGCCAGCGAGCAGCACTTAATGACAAGGCTTACGCACAGCACTTGGCCCGATATTATTTGGGCGATGACGCGAGCAACGTTGCCTCTGTTGAATTAATCACGGCTTTCAACGAGGACTACCTTTATATCAATCGCTTTTTACCGGTC
>QNFO01000154.1 GCA_003646355.1 Gammaproteobacteria bacterium | reverse complement strand
GAAATCAAGTTGGCGCCCTTTTATGCCTTGCAAAATAGCTTTAGTAAGCTCGATCCCAGCCAGCAATATTTACTGTATTGCGATAAGGGCGTGATGAGTCAGTTGCACGCTGAGTTATTGAAAGAGCAGGGTTTTGACAATTTGGCGGTCTATCGCCCCGGTGCGAATTGATACGTTTTTGCGTTAAATTTTAACGGGATTTTTATTTGTCGCCGACGCGGTGACTTTGGACGCACTTTTCACTATAATGCGCCCCACTTTTTCCCCGCGAAAACCTATCCCATGTCTGATGTCGAAAAACTGCGCAATATTGCGATCATAGCCCACGTTGACCACGGTAAAACGACCCTGGTTGATAAACTCCTGCAGCAGTCCGGCACTCTCGATCGCAAAGATCAGGGCGCTGAGCGCATCATGGATTCCAACGATCAGGAACGGGAGCGGGGCATTACCATTCTGGCGAAGAACACCGCCGTTGAATGGAATGACTACCACATCAACATCGTCGACACCCCCGGCCACGCCGACTTCGGTGGCGAGGTTGAGCGCGTTCTGTCAATGGTCGACTCAGTGCTGTTGCTGGTTGATGCGGTCGACGGCCCCATGCCACAGACGCGCTTTGTTACCTCCAAGGCCTTCGAGCAGGGCTTGAATCCTATTGTTGTGATTAACAAGGTTGACCGCCCCGGCGCTCGTCCCCACTGGGTGATGGATCAGGTTTTTGAATTATTCGATCGCCTTGGTGCGACCGATGAGCAGCTCGATTTCCCCGTTATTTATGCCTCGGCCCTGAACGGTGTTGCCGGTCTTGAGTACGATGATCTGGCGGAAGACATGGAGCCATTGTTTCAGATGATTGTCGATAAGGTCCCCGTCCCCGATGCAGATCGTGAAGGCGCCTTGCAGATGCAGGTTTCGGCTCTGGATTACGATAGCTATATTGGTGTTATCGGTATCGGCCGTATTTCTCGTGGCACCTTGAGCCCGGGTCAGCAGGTTGTCGTCGTCAATAATGCCGGCGAAGAGCGTAAAGGTAAGGTGCTCAACGTAAAAGGTTATTTGGGTCTTGATCGTATCGATACCGACCTGGCTCAGGCGGGCGACATCGTGACTATTAATGGTATCGACGGTCTGGGTATTTCTGACACCCTGTGTGATCCCGAGTGTGTGGAAGCCCGTCCGCCTCTCTCTGTCGATGAGCCGACGGTCAGCATGATGTTTTTGGTTAACAATTCACCCTTTGCCGGTCTCGATGGCAAGTACGTGACCTCGCGCAATATTAAAGAACGCCTTGAGCAAGAGCTGATACACAATGTTGCTTTGCGTGTTGAAGATGGCGGTAGCCCCGATAAATTCCGCGTCTCCGGTCGTGGTGAATTACACCTGTCGGTATTGATTGAAACCATGCGCCGCGAGGGTTTCGAGATGGGCGTGTCGCGCCCGGAAGTGATTCAGCGTGAAGTCGATGGCGTGATTCAGGAGCCCTACGAGCAAGTGGTGATCGATATTGAAGATCAGCACCAGGGTGCGGTGATGGAAGAGCTGGGCCTGCGTAAGGGCGAGCTGAGCAATATGGAGCCCGACGGAAAAGGTCGCGTTAAGCTCGAATTCCTCATTCCGTCTCGTGGCTTGATTGGTTTCCGTGGCAGCTTCCTGACGATGACCTCCGGCTCGGGCATTATGACCAGCGTCTTCGATCACTACGGTGAAGTGAAGCAGGGCGAAGTACAGTCCCGCCAAAACGGTGTGCTGGTGTCGATGGTGAAAGGCAAGACACTCGGCTACTCCCTGTTTAACTTACAGGATCGGGGCCGCATGTTCCTAAGCCACGCGCAGGATGTTTACGAAGGTCAGATTATTGGCATTCACTCGCGCAATAATGATCTCTCCGTGAACCCAACCAAAGGCAAGCAGCTGACCAACGTGCGGGCCTCGGGTACTGACGAAGCGTTAACACTGGTTCCGCCCATTATTTACACCCTTGAGCAGGCGCTGGAGTTTATTGAAGAGGATGAGCTGGTTGAAGTTACCCCCCAGCATATTCGCATTCGTAAAAAGCTACTGACTGAAAATGAGCGTAAGAGAGCGGGCCGCTAGTCATAGGGTCGTAATCAGCGTTTAAAAAACGTTCTAAAAAAACCCCAGTAACACACTGTTATTGGGGTTTTTTGTTATTGGCATAGGCTTATTTTTTTAAGTAGGGTTTTTAAGGTTTAGTGCCGCACAATGTTGCGGTTGTCGTTTTCTCACTCGCGTAAAATACACATCCACGACAGCCCTGCCTGGGCAGCTTCTAGACTCAGAAGCAACCGTCGAAGCAGGGGGCACCCCATTCCTCATCATGGTACTGTTCGTAGAGGGCGTCGCCGTTCGCTCAATCACAGCGCTTGCGTTTTTCTGTAGATGGCGATGTTTTTTTTAGTGGGTATTGTTAGCCCTTTTTTTACAATAAAAATGAATGCTGCCCTATTTAATTTAGCTTACGCGGGAGTTAGTGAAATGCGTTCCTTGTACCCGGCAATCAAGCCCCACAGAACTGAGCAGCTCGATGTCGGTGATGGGCATATCCTTTATGTCGAAGAGTGCGGTAATCCGGATGGCCTGCCGGTGCTCTTTGTTCACGGCGGGCCGGGGGCGGGTTGCTCGGTACAGGATCGCTGCTTTTTTGATCCAGAGGTGTATCGCATTGTGCTCTTTGACCAGCGTGGCAGTGGCCGCTCCACACCCCATGCGAGTCTTGAGAAAAATACCACCCAGGCGCTGGTGGCAGATATGGAGTTTATCCGCGAATTTCTGGGCATTAATCAATGGATGTTATTCGGGGGTTCCTGGGGTTCGACCCTGAGTTTGATTTACGCCCAGACCCATCCGGATAAAGTACAGGGCATGGTCTTGCGGGGCATCTTTCTCTGTCGCGATGAAGATGTTCAGTGGTTTTATCAGCAGGGTGCCAGTTCTATTTTTCCCGACTATTGGCAAGACTTTATTGCGCCAATCCCGAGCAGTGAACGCGGCGATATGCTCAGCGCTTACTATCGTCGCTTAACGGGGGCCAATGAGTTGGAGCGTATTCGGGTTGCCAAGGCCTGGTCGATTTGGGAGGCGCGCTGTGCAACCCTCGACCCCAACAGGCATGTGGTCGAGCGCCTGGGTAGCTCCCATGTGGCATTGGCGATGGCGCGAATTGAAGCCCACTACTTTATGAATCAATGCTACATGGCCGATCAGCCTATTCTGCAGAATATGGCTAAGTTGGTCGATATTCCTGCCATCGCCGTGCATGGGCGCTACGACATGGTCTGCCCGGTTAAGCAGGCTTTCGATTTACAGGCTGCCTGGCCGGAATTGACCCTCGAAATTATTCGCGATGCCGGTCATGCCTCCAGTGAGCCGGGCACGGCTGACGCTCTGGTTAAAGCGACGGATCAAATGGCGAGAATGCTGAATAGCTGCGATGAAAAATAAACGTAGTAGTGAACGATGCGCGGTTTAATTCAGCGGGTAAGCTCTGCAGCGGTGAATATTGACGGCCAGTGCCATGCCAGTATTGAGCAGGGCATTCTGTTGTTACTGGGTATTGAAGCCGCTGACGGCTTTGAGCAAAGCGAAAAATTAATTAGCAAAGTACTTAACTACCGAATCTTTGCCGATGCCCAGGGGCGCATGAATCGCAGTCTTAAAGATATTAATGGCGAGCTGCTGGTCGTGTCGCAATTTACTTTAGTTGCGGATACAAAAAAGGGCTTGAGACCGGGCTTTTCAAAGGCCGCGGCGCCGGAGGTTGCGGCAAGTTGTTATGAGGATTTTCTGATACGGCTTAAGGCCCAGTATCCGCAGGTCGTTAGCGGCGTGTTTGCCGCTGATATGCAGGTCTCGTTATGCAACGATGGGCCGGTAACTTTTCTACTAGAAATCTAGCGCTGTCGGCAAAAAAAACAGGCTAAAGATTTTAAGGCGGTATTGAGAGCCCGTTAAACCTTGAAGCTGGCTTTTAGCTTTTTCGCGACCAGAATATTCTTAGTACGCGCATAAACCGGCACACCATTTTTATAGGGTGGGTAGTCTTCGCCCTGAATCAGCGGGGCTAGATAAGTGCGCGCGGCCTCGGTAATGGCAAAGCCATCGCGGCTGATAAAAGAGCGTGGCATCATTTTTTCAACATTGGCAATTTTATCCAAGGGTGCTTCACCCAGGCTCCAGCTGTAGCGCTTGCCCTTGCCGCGTTCGATAGTCACCATCACCGCATTCTTACCTTCGATAGCAAATTCAATGGCGGCTTTGCCCACGGCGTAGGCTTGTTCAACATCAGTTGATGAGGCGATGTGTCGAGCAGATCGCTGTAGATAATCAGCCAGTGCCCAGTGATATTTTAGGCCCAGCTCGCTTTTAATCATTTCCGCCAGAGTGGGTGCGACACCGCCGAGTTGTTTGTGGCCAAAGGCATCGGTATTACCGGCATCGGCAATTAAGGTGCCGTCTTTGTATTGGGCTCCCTCAGAGGCGACGACCACGCAGTAGCCATTTTTCTTGACGGTCTGGGCAACCTTTTTGAGAAACTTTTCTCGATT
>QNFO01000153.1 GCA_003646355.1 Gammaproteobacteria bacterium | reverse complement strand
TAAGTGAATGCGTTTGTAGTGCCTTTTAATCAGCTTGCCAGTAAAACTGATTAAAAGGTACTAAAACCGATAGGGAAAGCGGAAGCCAAACTTGTAATCCGAGCTGTCATTAGTAAGACCTAGCCCAAGATTCGTTACCAGTGATAGCCTGTCGGTGAGAGCGTAAGTGACACCAACATCAAAAGTGCCTACAGATGTATCTGAGCCGATCACCTTCTGAGTTCGGCCACCTTTAGGAGTAACTTCAGCTTCGTTAAAAAAACGCTGGGTGAATGACATGCTGTAACTGGTGCGCTCATTGATGGCAAATGCAATACCCAGGCCTATCTGTATGGAGTCACCGAGCTTAATATCACCCGGCTCATCCAGCGCACCGGGCGTGCTACCCAAATCACTGAAACTCTCTTCAAAATAGTGCGTATAGGCAATATTCGCAAAAAGAATTGCAGGGTCGGTAGTGGTGAGAAAAGACAAGCCCGTCGACAAAGACCAGACTCCACTCCCTGTTGGTAATTCATCCGGAATTTGCAGGTTCGTATTATCGCCATCAGGGTCAACGATTAAATCAATCCCATAAGGTTCCTTCCCTGTGGGAGCTGTAACACTTAAATTCAACACAACATCGGGCCAGTCTTTTGTTTCAGCAATGAGGTGATAACTCATGCCCAGTGAAATATCACCAAGGTTACTATCGTCAACACCTGTCTCGGTTATTAGGCGAGAACCTAACTCAGCACCCCCCGTGCGTGCGGTAGTTTCCCTATAAATATAGGGTATATCAAGACTCAGCTGAATCCTGTCTGAAAAGCCCCAGCGACCTACTATTGACGTTTTAAGAATATCTGATTCAATCTCGTCGATACTAATTTCGCCCAGGAAAATAGCATCCAGTGCTAAAAAGCCATTAAGAACCAACTGGCTTTGATCAAAATGCGCATATTCAAAACCGAGTTCGAGTGAAAATGTTTGATTAAACGCGGTATGTACCTCCCTCTCAAGGTCAGTAACACTACGGCTAGCTTCAGGGGTTTTCTTAACCTTTACATCCTTCCTTTTAGAGCTAGCGACTCTATTCGCCTGTTTAGTTGGCGCAGGCTCGGACGGAGAAACTACAGGAGCCTTTTTCTGTTGGGGTAACGTCGATACCAGCTCTTTTTCTAAACGCTGAATCTGACGTAGAACTTGTTGATTAACGTTCTTTAATTGTTCAATTTCCTTCAGCATTCGAGCAATTTTATCAGCATCTGATTGAGTCGCGACTCCCTTTGCGACTGATGTATCTGCTGAAAACACGTTAGCACTGGATAGCACTAACATCACACCGAGAATAATTCGATTTGAAAAACGCATAAACCCCTCTATCAAACACTTGTCGAACAAATCGCCACCAATTTGAAGGTTGGTGCAAAAGTCACCGCAGTGAAGTTAATTGTTATTTTCTTCACATTTAGGCATTTGTCAGTTCGTATATTATATTGCACATAAAATGATTGGAACCGCTCCTTGATAGACACTCACTTTTATCGCCCTATCAAACTTCTAATACCAAAATAAGCATTGTCAGTCCGTAATTGTTGCGTGTTATCAAAGGCGACATCTAAGCGAATACTATTGACTATACGTTGTCCGTTGCCAAAAATATGTGCCGACTGAAGGAGTTGATTGGTATTTGAAATGCCATTGTAGGCGAGCGCTTGAGTAACAACACCCCGTTCTGTGGCAATGCTATAACCTATTTTTTGCTCAGTAGTAGAAAAATCTGTCGTGATACCGCTGCTTGTTTTATATGTCTGTCGGCCAGTAAGCAGGTTCGTTGGTTGATTGGATATCTTCTCAGCGTCCTGATCGATAACATTGAGTGCAACCTTGTTGCGTATCGTATTATCAACACCGGCAACTTGTATGCTCTGCACCACTCCACCTATTTGCTCAAGTGCGGGGTTAATTTGTGCTGCCTTTCCCCGCTTTGAATCAACTTCTGTTCCAAGAGTTCCTGATCGTGTAATCCGTAATCTTGGTGTATTGCCATCCACTCGCATGGCAATGCTCATACCAACGCTATGGTTTCTTCTCGCCGGTGCGCCCCATTGCGTTGTCATTGATAAACCAAAATATTGAATTTTAGATCGGGAAACATACATGCCTCGTATCTCTGACAATTCAGCTTCCGATAACTCTGTAAAGAATAAGCTTCCAGCGGAGCTTGTCATAGCCAGAGGTGCAAAAAACATTAGGAGTAATATTGAAATACCTTGAATTCGCTTTTTCCCGAAAGTTACTAATACTGGCTCGTAATCCATGTGAACCCTCCTGGACGCTAATCTTAAAAAAGATCAGCGTGTGTAAATCCATAATCAAGTAAATCACTATTTGTCACTGGTGATTTACCAAATAAAAACTTTCTTGCCGTCAAGGCCTGCTTGGGCTGACTCAGTACAGTTCTTTTATCGAAGCCCTTACCGACAACAGCAAAAATAGACCCACTCCAACCACGGATGAAGTCCTCCCTATTCATGACCCGGTTGCCCAAGGCTGGATCACCGATATAAACCTCATCTCCAACAACGCGTTTTAAAACAACAAAGTGGTGGTAGCCACGAATATTCACTCGCACAATCGTCGGTATTTTAACTTGCTCAAGATTACTGGCAGACATTTTATAGCCTCTACCTCGCAAGCCAAGGGTGTGGACGTACTTTCGTATATCTAATAATGAAAAGCCTTTTTCTTTGACGACTGCTTCATCGCTGACTTTAGCGAGCCCTTTGAGAACCTCTCTTTCATCAACATCAATGTGATAGGCATATTTAAGGATGGTTGTAAGTGCCGCCGCTCCGCAACTAAAATCATATTTCTGTTCGACCAGGTTTTCAAACTTCTGCTCCCTCATACTCACTAGCGGTTTACTAAATTGGCTAATGCCCGCCAGGTTATAAAAGTTAATACTTGCTGCAAATAGATGAGGGCTTACTAACGATACCAATAAAATGATGATGGCTTTAGCAAATTGACAAGCCGTAAAAGGAGCTACTCGCTGTAGGCTTATATCTAACAAAACAACATCCCTATTTAGATTAAAAAGGTGGGTGCCACCTAAGGGTCAAGTAGCACCCACCAAAGCTCATTGCTTATTCAGCAATATTTATGGAGCAAGGGCAGGTGTTCTAGCAGCAGCAATCGACAAGGCATTACCCTGAAGATTATTACTACCGGCCGCCACATTGACTCCGATATTACCGCTGGCATTTGCAAATGCATTACCACCGAGGGTTGCATCGTTAACATGGCCTTGTTGAAAGACAAATTGCATTCCCATAGTAGGAGGAACCGTAGAGTCGTCAAGGACAACACTAGTCTCTTCATACCAACCAACATTGGTAGTGGCATTACCAGTAGCAATCTGGAACGATGTTGTTGTAGCAGTGGCCTGTGACGCATCACCAGAGGCAATAGCTAACTGATTACCCTGAGCATTGCTGTTACCAGCAGCTACGTTAACACCAATATTACCCGCAGCATTAACGGCGATATCGCTACCCAATGTTGCAGTATTGATTGAGCCTTCATTGAAGGTGACATTACCGACCGCGTATTGCTTAGAGAAAGTCTCAGCATCTAATGAAGCACCAAAGACCAGCGTCGCATCAACACTTGCATTCATGCTGTAGGACTCCTCTGCAAAGGCGTTAGAACTCTCGCTCTGCTCAGACTGACTAGCACTTTGCTCTTGCTGCTCTTCTGACGACTCACTAGCAGAATTTTCAGAAGAATCAGAAGCGCTATCACTAGCATGGCTATCTTCCTCATGAGCTGCGTGGGCACTATCTGCATTTTTATCAACGCTGAAAGATGCATCGCTGGCATAACTGTCTTCCTCATGCGAGGCGTGTGAACTTTCATCATTTTTCGTGGCAGAAATAGAGGCATCCGTTGCATAACTCTCTTCTTGATGTGCCGAACGATCTTGTGCTGAGGTATTCGCTGAATCTGAAGTGCTTTCTGAGTTAGAAGCAGAGTCAGCAGTTTGAGAAGCACTTAGGTCATAGCTTGCATCATACTGAGCATCAGAAGAATGATCACTAGCATGGGCATTTTCTGAAGCGGCCTCACTTTGAGAGGCACTATCAGACGCATCCGAGGTTGAGTAGGCACTACTATTTTCACCTGTTGACTCGGAGTTATCGGCGTTTGCTGCAGAATTACTGTTTGACCCACTGGCAGTAGAGGAATCTACCATTGTGCCTTCGCCGCTAACAGCCAGGTCGGCATCAACAACGAGACTGCCGTCTGCAGAAAAAGAATCACTAGCAGATGATGTATTACCGGCACCATCATCACTCGCACTTGCAGAATCAGAAGCCGTTGCTCCGTTAAGTTCAAGATCAGCGGCAACGGTCAGAGAAGCTTCTCCGCTGACATCGTAGCCTTCCTCGTCAGAGTAGGCTGAGGTGTTTTCTGAGGCGGACTCATTGATGTGACTGGTGTTATTAGAAATAACGTTAGAACCATCAGTTGAGTTAGTTGCAGATGCGCTTGCGGATTCGCTCTCGGAACCACTACCTGAGCCACTC
>QNFO01000152.1 GCA_003646355.1 Gammaproteobacteria bacterium | reverse complement strand
GCCATGCCGTGGTGTTCGGCCAGCCAATAGCGATGAAACCCCCATCGCTCGGCGTGCTGAGCAAGGTCCAGGCTGTTACGCAGAGATGTGCCGGCGTTACTGCCCTGACTAATGGGTGAGAGGTCGAGTAGGGATAGAGGGATCATTGCGTTTTACGGTCGCTAGAAGGAGTTTTTTACTGAGGCTGGGCTTCTAAAACAACTGGCGCTCGGAGGCATCAATAGCGGCGTCATTGATGCTCGCTTCGCGGCGCTCCATATAGCCGTCACTGTCGAATTGCCACAATTCATTGCCGTAGGAGCGATACCATTGACCCGCATTGTCATGCCATTCGTATTGAAAGCGCACAGCGATACGATTATCGGTGTAGCTCCACAGCTCCTTTTTCAGTTTGTAATCGAGTTCCTTTGCCCACTTTTGGGTCAGGAATTCAATTATTGCGGGTCGTCCGCTAAAGAATTGGTCGCGATTGCGCCATGTGGAGTTTTCACTATAAGCCTGGGCGACGCGAAGGGGGTCGCGGCTATTCCAGCCATCCTCTGCGGCCTGCACCTTGGCCGTCGCTGTTTCCAAATTAAAAGGTGGCAGAGGTTTTCTTTGCTCCATGACGCCTTCGTCCTTTGATCGGATAACCGGGTTTCGAGTTTGTGATCAACCTTGCAGAGCGCTGACAATCGAGTCAATTTCTGCTTTTGATTGCACCATAATCTCGTGAATTAGCGCTTCATCGAGCTTCAGGCGCTGAAATGACTTTATTTGAGCCCATTCGGGCTCCATTTCGTGGCCATGTTCAATAGCGTGAGAAAACAGGTTGGCAGCTTGTACGACATCGGTTAAATCGGCCTCGAAACTTACGCCACCCTGCTCATTGGTCGGCACCCGGTCGAGCATTTCATGCTCATCTGCGACCAGAACGAGATCTTCACTAAAGCGCCAGGCTTCTAGAATGGCGGCGCCGACACCGGTATGCCACTCGGCGAGGACGTCTTCGAATGCTTCAATGTCATCACTCAACTCTGGGTAGTCATCCATGCGGGCGAGCAGATAAATTTTGCCAACATCGTGTAGCAAGCCGGCAATCAGGGCTTCGTCGGGTTTGATTTTAGTTTGTTTTTTTGCAACCACGCAGGAAAAGGCCGCGACGTTGAGGCTGTGACGCCACAGATCTTTAAAGTATTTGTCCAGCTTGCCCATGGAGTGGGAGTTCAGTACCTGATCCATGGCGATGGCGACAGCAATACTGTGGGCCATTTTAAAACCCATGCGGGTAATCGCAGTGGGAATATCTTTAATGGTTGTGCCTGAACTGTTTAAGGCGGCGGAGTTGGCAACCTTTAATAAACGTGCGGTAAATGTTGCTTCAGCACCGACTACCTTTGCGACTTGTTTGGCCGATACATCGGGGTCTTCAAGAATATTTTTAATTTTTAGCGCGATATCAGGCAGTGAGGGTAGCTTAACCGTACCCTTTGACAGCTCTTCGCTAAGTGACTGGACAAACTCAAACCCGATGGAATTCACATTTACCTTCTTATATTGTTTGTGCAGGTGGGAATAATCGCTATTTAACCCCAATTATAGCGAGGCGGTAAACCACTGCCTCATAAATATCTTGAGAAATTAGAAGTTTGGGTCTGGAATGAGAGGATGGCCCGCTGAGCCCTCTATTTTTCTGGAGGGGATAGAGCTGGGCTGCTATTTTCTGGCACAAAGCTTAATGCTACTGAGTTAATGCAATAGCGCAGGCCTGTGGGGGCGGGGCCGTCGTCAAACACATGGCCCAGGTGCTCGCCGCAGCGGGAGAGTATTTCGGTGCGTTTATAGCCCAGAAACCAGTCGTCTTTGAGGATGATGTTGTCTTTGTCCAGGGCCTCCCAAAAACTCGGCCAGCCAGTGCCGGATTTAAATTTATGGCTGGAGTGGAAGACCGGTAGACGGCACCCCGCCGTCACGTAGACACCACTTTCATGGTTGTCGAGCAGTTCGCCCGTAAAGGCTCGCTCGGTTTTACTGCGCCAGAGTATGTCGTATTGCTGTTTGGTGAGCAGTTGTTTCCAGGTGGCTTTATTGATTGTCTTCAGTTGCTGTTGTTCGGTGATGAGCTGGCGAGCATCGGCGGCAGTCATTGCTTGCTCACCACTGGTTTGATCGCTGCCCCGTGACAAGGCTAGACTGGCCACAAGGCTGACGGTAATAACAAATAAAAGGGCGAGGCCGGATCGTTTCATCTTGAGTGTGCTCACTGCTAAGGGGTATATCTGTAAGAGCCTGATAGGCCAATAATAGTTCAATTAGGGCTATTTGGCCCACCTTCGTCTGTGTCCGTAGGCTGGGGGGAGCGACAATTTAATAATAAGGAGATCAGTAATGAGTAATAAAGTTTGGCTGGAAGTGGCCATGAACGGCGCTTGGACGCGCGCTCTGCAACCCAATATTCCCGTGACGGCTGAGGAGATCACCCGCGAGGGCATCGACTGTGCGAATGCCGGTGCGGCTATTTTACACGCCCACAGTTTAGACCCCGACACCGGCAAGCAAAATGCCGATGTCGATATTTGCCAGGCCTTTATCGAGGGCATACGCGAGCAGGTCGATGCCATTGTCTACCCTTCATCCGTCGAAATACCCATGTCGGATGATGCTGAAATTCGCAACGCTACCACCAATGAGCTGTGTCGCCGAGGGGTACTTGAGTGGGGTATTTTAGATCCTGGTTCGTGCAACTTTGCGATGAAGGGTGTCAATATATTTGGCAACGATGGTGATGTTTACACCAATCCACCGGGCGTATTGCGAGCCAGTGCCGAGATGGCGGCAGAGTACGGCTGGCGACCCTCTTATGCCTGTTATGAGCCGGGCTTTGTACGTGAGGGCGCGAAGCTCTACAAAGCTGTCGAGGGCATGCAGACACCGGTCTACCGCTTTATGCTGTCCGACGGTTTTACCTTTTGCTTCCCACCCCGAGAGTGGGCCATTGAGGCACTGGCAAAATTAATGGACGAAGAGGCACCCGGTGCACCGTGGATGGTGGCGGGGCTCGATATCAACACCATTCCCCTCATTCCAAAGATCGTTGAACTGGGCGGCCATGTGCGGGTGGGGCTAGAGGACGCGCCCTTTCAGTCGCCGAAAACCAACGTGCAATGGGTTGAAGAGGCGGTGAAGGCGATTCGTGCAGCCGGTGGTGAGCCTGCGACGGCGGCGGAGATTAGAGAAAGCCTTCGTTAAAATTGAAGGCCTAAAGCTGAAAGTTTAAAGCTGAGCCAATAAAAAAGCCGCACCCGCCTGAAGAGAGTTCAGGCGGGTGCGGCTTTTTTGTGCCTGGCTTATGAAGCCTGGCGCGGACTGTTAGTCGTCGCTAAGTACACCCATCAGATGCAGAAGGCTAGTGAACAAGTTATAGATAGCAATGTAGAGCGTCACAGTCGCCATAATGTAGTTAGTCTCGCCGCCATTAATAATCTGGCTGGTCTGCCACAGAATCATTGCCGACATCAAGATCACAAACATGGCGGAGACAATCAGTGAAAGGCCCTGCATTTCAAGGAAGTAAGCGCCGATGCCCGCGAGGAAGGCGACGATAACGCCAACCATAATAAAGCCGCCTAAAAAGCTGAAGTCTTTGCGTGAGCTAAGGGCATAGAAAGACAAACCAACAAAGGTAATCGCCGTGGCGCCCAGTGCATTCATTACCAGTTCAGTGCCATTGGGCAGGCCCAGGTACATATTGATAATGGGGCCGAGGGTGAAGCCCATAAAGCCCGTTAGGGCAAACACACAGACGATGCCGAGTGAGCTATTGCGGAATTTGGTGGTCAAAAACAGCAGGCCAAAATAACCCACTAAAGTGATGATGAAACCGGGGTGGGGCAGGTTCAGTTTCATCGAAATGCCGGCAGTAGCCGCGCTGAAGAGCAAAGTCATAGAGAGCAAAATATAGGTGTTGCGGATGACTTTGTTGGTCGCCAGTATTGAAGTTTGCTTTTCAATACCTGCAGGATGGGTTGATTCATTCATTAGGGGTCTTCCTTTAAATACGGTGTGTCAAAGTAGGGGTGGGCTAAAATAGGGGCGGGCTTAAGTAGCGGGGCTAATGATGCGCCAGCCAAAGGCGGATAGTAGCGCGTCCCTTAGTTTTTGTCACAGATCAATGCGAACTCGTCAGTTAGCTTGTTTAGGGCAAGCGACGATGTTCGAGAACCGGCATATTTTGTCGCAGCTCTTTAACGCGAGCGCGGTCAATATCGGCAATGATGAAACCCTCTTCATCATCCATCTCGGCCAGTACTTCACCCCAGAGGTCAATAATGGCGGAGCCGCCCCAGGTGGGTTTTTTCGGGTGGTCGCGGTTGCAGAGGTTGGCGCCGACAACGTAGCTCAGGTTCTCCACCGCACGGGCGCGCAATAAAAGCTGCCAGTGGGCTTGCCCCGTGGCGGCGGTAAAGGCCGAGGGCGCGAAAGACGCGAGCAACATGCCGTTCAAGCTGGATGCTGACTCCGGTAACGTGGTGGTGAAGTTCAAGTCGGGCTATCCGGCCCACGTTTACGACGCCGCTGGCAAGGCCATCGTTGGCGACAGT
>QNFO01000151.1 GCA_003646355.1 Gammaproteobacteria bacterium | reverse complement strand
GTGGGAGGTCCATTCAGGGTTCCAGAGTCCCGTGGCTGGGTGAACTGCTGCGGTAATGCCGAGTCTTTCCAGTGCGGCCCACAAGGGGTCGAAATAGGGGTGAGTAAAGTAGCGATCTTCCAGAAACATGGGGCGAATAAAGGCACCGCGAAAGCAGGGGATAGTGGCGATGCGCTCCAGTTCTTCAATCGCGAAATCAAGGTTTTGCAGGGGGATCATCGCTGTGGCAAAGAGGCGCTCGGGGGCCGCTGAGCAGAAATCGGCAATCCAGTCGTTATAGGCACGAGCCAGGGCATAGGCTGTATCGGGGTCTTCAATCAGGTGAAAACCCTCGGCAAACCAGGTGGGGTAGAGCAAGGTTTGGTCGACACCCATGGCGTCCATATCACGCAGCCGTGCCTGGGGGTCTGATGCCCCGGGGCTTTGTGGGTGGCGAATCGTAGGGTCGAGTTCGCCGACGTCCTCCCAGCTCATGCCCGGCTGCCAGATGGCGTGGCGGGGAATGTTGGTGCTCATGCTGTCGCGGAAGACCTTGCCGTTGATTTTCAGGTAAGAATTCGTTTTGCCCTCTTCACGCCACAGGGCGAACTTGCCGAGGGTGCGGTATTCGGGGTCGAGATAGGTGTCCCAAATGGCGCGGGTTTCAACCACGTGGGAGTCGCTGTCAAAAACACAAAAGTTTTTGCTGTTTCTCGTTAAGTCACTCATCAGCGAATACCTCCAGTGATACTCACTGGGCTATTGAGGGGTGGCGAGCTTTGCGGCAAGACACTGGCTTCGGGGGTCATGGCGATGGCGATCTCTGCCTCGGTGGGCCACCAGTCGGGACGTTCGATCTCGGTCACGCGGTCGCGAATAAAGGTTTTGGGTGTGTCGATGCGGTAAATGCGCCGGGCATTTTCGCCGAGGAATTTGGCCTGGCGGGCGGGGGATAAGTTGCACTGCTGCATGGTTTGCATGGCGCGCCACACATCGTCGCCGTCGTGGTGGTAGACATCGGACGACCAAACAAGAATGTCTTCGTAGAACTCGGGCATGCGCGAGGGCGGTGCTTCATCGCCTTCAAAACCAGTGACACAGCGTTGCATAAAGGTTTCGCTGGGTAGTTGTTTGAGAGGCGGCAGGGTACGTTCATTTTTATACAGTTTGTAGTATTTATCGCACTCATCGAGTACAAAGCTCAGCCAGGTCGACGAGGCCTCGAACACGGCAGCGTTGACCTTGGGGAAGCGCTCGAAAAAGCCTGACATTAGCGCCGAGACTACCCACAGTGAGGCCTCGGCCTGAAAGTTCTGCACATTGGTGAGAAAGGTGTGGGGAATATTGGCCGATACCAGAGCGCGATTAATCAGCTCAGAGGCCGAGTGTTGGGCGCTATAGCCCGGTGGCTTCAGTGAGCCCAGGGCCGGGAAGGGATGCATGCCATAGACCACGCCGGTGTCTTCCATCGCTCGCCATAGGGGGTCGAACTTGGGCTGCAGAGGGTAGTTGCCCATGGCGTCGATAGGGCGCACCAGCCCCACACGGCAACCTTTGTCGGCAACGCGGTAGAGTTCGCGCACGGCAGATTTGGGATCTTGCAGGGGTAGCAGGGCGGCAAAAAACAGGCGCTCGGGATCTTCCTGACAATACTCCCAGGCCCACTCGTTATAGGCCTTGCATAGAGCTGCGGCGCCACGACCGTCCTGTATCCAGGGGTAGGTGTCGATGTCGGAGGGGATAATCATTACCTGGTCGATGCCCTGTGTGTTCATATCTTTGATACGGGCCTTCGGCTCGTAGGCACCGTTGTGGTCAAGATAGGCGGCCTGATCTTTAGTGAGAGCGGTTTCGGGGCGTAAATTGCGCACATTAAAGGCCCGTTGAATGGGGTGTTTCAGGCCCGGCCCGGCAACGGAGATTAGGTTGATAGCACCGGCTGTACCGGCTCCTTCTTTGGAGCGAATACCGGCGCCGACGGTGCCGTTGACGGTCATTTGTCGAGTGTGGCTGTCGTACCACATCGACTGTTTGAGGGCGGCCAGCTCATCGCGGGTCAGATTGTCTTCGGCGCGCTCCCAAATACGTGCCGGTTCGGCAACGTGGGCGTCGCAGTCGAAGCTGGCAAAGTCCTTGCTCATGGCGGGGAATTTTTGAATAGGCATAATTGTTCTCCAGTTTTTATAAGTTTTAGTACGGGAGTGACAGGTAGTATTCGGAAAATTATTGGCTGTTTTTATTATTTAGAGGCAGGGTGTAAGACAGACGATAGGGCGATGTTGGCCGGTAAAAAAAAGAAGGGTGTACAGGGACTGTTGGTTTAAAAGCTAGCGCCACCGTCGGTGGGCAAAGCGCTAGCTTATGCCGTTTTATTGTTCAGCCATCCTGGCACGCTAGCTTTTTATTTGTCGCCGTCTTCCTCGTCGTCATCCTTTTTTGGCTTGTCGACACTGGGCAAACTAGTGACGAAAACAAGCGCGCCCGCTACCGCACAAAGCACCAGCAGTTGAATCGAGAGCTGGGCAGCTGAAACGGTGTATTTTTCCCATATAAACGTATAGCCGACACTGTAAGTGCCGTACTTGTGCAGGGTTTGCATGGGCGGGTAAATAACCATTGCGATGGCGGTTAAACAAGCCAGCAAGATAATTACTTTGGGGATTAGCTTCATTTTGTTGCCTTTCTTGGTTAAAGAGGGCAGCCCAGATTTTATCTTTTTATAGGGGCCATGACCTTACAACAGCGAGCTTGTTTGAACAGTCTAGGTGAATTCACGGCGCCTGGCTAGCGCTCAACACGGTAGGATTGAGGCAATGGTAGTGCGGGTACTGTGGGTTTTGATGAGGGATGGGCGTTTGCAGAGCTTGCCTGCTAAGGGACAGGAATAGTCCCTTAGCAGTGTATCAATTTTAGCGGGGTCGCGAATTAGGCCTCGCTGGTGACCTCCTGACTAAATTGATATTCAGAAAAGTCCGGATGCTGCATTTCTTTATAGAAACGGCTGGGGTGCCAGGGGTAGAGGTTGGGGGTGCCTGTTTTGTCGATATACCAGCTATCACAGCCTCCGGTGGCCCAGGTGGTGCCTTGCACTTCTTTCGCCATGGCTTTGTTGAAGGCGTCGAAGGTATCTTGTTTGACGGCGATACTGGCGGCTTTTTCGGCCTTCATTTGGTCGAGACACTTAATCATGTAGCCGAGCTGCGTTTCGGTAATGGAGATCAACGACAGGTTGCCGACCGGGCCGGTAGGGCCTTCGAGCATCCAGAAATTGGGGAAGTTGGGGATGGTCATCGCACGGTGGGCGCGGGGTGCGCCGTCCCACACTTCACTTAGCTCAAGTTTGTTTTCGCCGTAGACTTTGGCGGGCAGCATAAATTCCGAGACTTTAAAACCAGTGGCGACAATAAGTACATCCAGTTCATGTAGACGGCCATCCTCGGTGCGGATGCCTTCAGGCTCAATACTGGCAATGCCATCGGTGACCAGCTCGGCATTGTCACGGCTAATGGCCGGGTAAAAATCGGAGCAAAAAATTAACCGTTTGCAGGTTGCTTTGTAGTCGGGGGTCAATTTAGCGCGTAGCTCGGGATCGGGGACATTGCGGGCCAGGTTGTCTAGGCAGGCCTGCTCAATTTTTTGCTGTTGCACCTCGTCGCCGACGGTGGCAGCAGCAAAGGTAGTGAGCATGTGGCGCTTATAAAAGTTGCTCAAATGGGGGTGTATCCAGGGGCAGGCGCGTAGCACTGTCTTCCAGAGGGCGGAGTATTTTTTCTGCGGCAGGGGGGCGACCCAGTGTCGGCTGCGTTGAAAGACACTCATGTGCCCAACTTTTTCGGTGATTGCGCCGACGATTTGCGCCGATGTCGATCCGGTGCCAATAATGCCGACCCGTTTGCCCTCCAGCGCTACGCTGTCATCCCAGCGAGCCGTGTGAAACATGGCACCCTTGAAGCTATCGATACCCTTGATTTCAGGGTAGCGGGGATGATGGAGAATACCGGTGGCAGAGATGACAAAGTCGAATATTTGGGTGTCGTGCCCCTCGGCTTTGAGCGACCACTTTGGGCCCAGGTAGGCCATTTCAGTGACAGGGCTGTTCAAGTTGACCACTGACATGACGTCGTATTTTTTAGCGACGTGCTGGACGTATTTGAAGATTTCAGGGCCGAAGGAAAAACGGTGAGACCAGTCGGGGTTTGGCTCGAATGAGTAGGAATACCAGTAGGAGGGCACATCGCAGGACAGCCCAGGGTAGCGATTGTCGCGCCAGGTGCCGCCGATTTTATCGGCTTTTTCGTACACGGTGAGATCGGTGTAACCAGCCTGGCGCAGGGCAATAACGGCGCCGATGCCGGACAGACCTGCGCCGACAATGGCGATGCGAGGGGTGCGGCCCTCTTTCGCCCAGCATGAATTTAAGTTGGCGATGTTCTCTGCATGACCCATGGTTCTTACCTTTTTTGTTCTGTAAAAATGAATGCTCTGGATTCTAGCTCAGCAGGGCGGGTAAGCGCGTGACTAAATGTGGCCAGCCGGTACTAATCGGGCGGTGGGCTGATATAGATCATGTTGGCCTTAAGGGGTGGCTGTGGAAGGCGGTGACAAAAGTAGGCGCTTTGAGGCGAT
>QNFO01000150.1 GCA_003646355.1 Gammaproteobacteria bacterium | reverse complement strand
GTGGTGTCGGTAAAGAATTCAACACCATCGCTGTCGACGACGGCATCGCCATGGGCCACGACGGCATGCTCTACTCCCTGCCTTCACGAGACATCATTGCCGACTCGGTTGAATACATGGTCAACGCCCACTGTGCCGATGCGCTGGTGTGTATCTCGAACTGCGACAAAATCACTCCCGGTATGTTGATGGCCGCCCTGCGCCTTAACATCCCCACCATCTTCGTCTCCGGCGGGCCGATGGAAGCGGGTAAAACAAAATTGGGTGAAACCAAACTCGATCTGGTTGATGCGATGATTATTGCCGTTGACGAAACGGCTGAAGATGCCAAGGTTGAAGAGTACGAGCGCTCGGCCTGCCCCACCTGCGGCTCCTGCTCGGGCATGTTTACCGCCAACTCGATGAACTGCCTGACCGAAGCACTGGGCCTGTCGCTGCCGGGTAATGGCTCCATGCTGGCCACCCATGCCGACCGCGAGCAACTGTTTTTGCGCGCCGGACAAATGATTGTCGGCATTGCCAAGCAGCACTATGAAGAGGATGACTACAGCGTACTCCCCCGCTCCGTGGCCTGCTTCGAAGCCTTTGAAAATGCCATGAGCCTCGACATTGCCATGGGCGGCTCAACCAACACCATTTTGCATTTACTGGCCGCCGCGCAGGAAGCCGATATCGACTTCACCATGGCCGATATCGACCGCCTCTCCCACAAAGTGCCACAGCTCAGCAAGGTCGCGCCCAGCACGCCCCTCTACCATATGGAAGATGTGCATCGCGCCGGTGGCGTGTTCGGCTTATTGGGTGAACTCGACCGCGCCGGGCTGTTGCACGCGGGCATACCCACTATTCATAGCAAGACCATGACAGAGGCATTGGATACCTGGGACATCAAACGCAACCCGTCTGCCGAAGTGCTGAAGTTCTTCCAGGCTGGCCCGGCGGGCATCCCCACCCAGACCGCCTTTAGCCAGGACACCCGCTGGCCCAGTGTCGATGACGACCGCGCCAACGGCTGTATTCGCAGCCTCGAAAATGCCTACAGTTTAGACGGCGGCCTGGCTGTGCTCTACGGCAACATCGCCCTCAACGGCTGCGTGGTAAAAACCGCTGGTGTCGACGATTCTATTCTTGTGTTTGAAGGCCCTGCCCACGTCTGCGAAAGTCAGGACGCAGCGGTTGCCGATATTCTCGCCGACAAGGTTAAACCCGGTGACGTAGTAGTGATTCGCTACGAAGGCCCCAAAGGCGGCCCCGGCATGCAGGAAATGCTCTACCCCACCAGCTACCTGAAATCTCGCGGCCTCGGCAAAGCCTGCGCACTGATTACCGACGGACGCTTCTCCGGTGGCACCTCTGGCCTGTCTATCGGGCACTGCTCGCCGGAAGCAGCAGCAGGCGGCACCATCGGCCTGGTCAAACAGGGTGATCTGATCCACATCGACATCCCCCAGCGCACCATCAACGTTAAGCTCAGCACTGAAGAGCTCGCCCACCGTCGCGCGGCGCAAGACACCGCCGGCTGGAAGCCTGTTGAATATCGCCCCCGCAAAGTCACAGCGGCACTGAAAGCCTACGCCCTGCTCGCCACCAGCGCCGACAAAGGTGCGGTGCGGGATTTATCGAAGCTCGAAGACTAAAAGTAATATTAAGGGAAACGAAGTATGAGTCTCGGCAAAAGCAGACTAGAAGACGACACGCAAATCGACCTAACACCCATGCTCGACGTGGTGTTTATTTTGTTGATCTTCTTTGTCGTCACCGCTGCTTTTGTCGACGAGACCGCCATCGACTTGCAACATGAACCGCCATCGACCAGTGCCACGATAGAAAAAAGCGACGACATCATTTTTCAGGTCAGCGCCAACAACGATATAACACTCGACGGCCGCCGGGTGGATATCCGCTCAGTGCGCGCCAACGTGGAAAGACTGCGCGCCAGTAATCGTGATGTGAAGGTGATTATCAGCACAGACGCCCGAGCGCAAACTGCGACGTATATTCGCATTGCCGATCAGGCTCGGGCGGCGGGGATTGAAGATGTAATATTGATGCCCACCGCCTTAGTATCCATACCTTAAATTTGCTACATTCAAATTTCGGCAGGTGTCATCTCATAATAGCTAGCTGCGTGGCTACAAAGGAATAAGAGCCTATATGCATAAATCAAAAAAACCGATTGGATTCTGGTCTGCTGTTTCGATGGGCATAGGTGCAATGGTTGGCGCTGGGATTTTCGCACTACTTGGTGAGGCAAGTGCCATATCGGGAAGTGCCGTTTATATTTCTTTTATTATTGGCGGAATTATTGCCCTGTTTAGCGGCTATTCTCTAGGCAAGTTAGGCGCTCGCTATCCTTCCTCCGGAGGGATAATAGAGTACTTATCTCAATCTTATGGAGCCGGGATTTTTACTGGCACCATGGGTGTAATGCTGTACTTCGCTGCTATTGTCTCCCTATCTTTAATTGCCAAAGCATTCGGAAACTATGCTGTAACATTTTTACCTGAAACTGAAAAACTAAAAGCGTGGCAAATATTTTTCTCAAGTGGAATTATTGTTTTGCTTGTCTTAATCAATCTTGAAGGAGCAAAAGATGTTGCTCTTTTGGAAAGGATCACCGTTGGCATAAAGTTCGCTGTATTAGCTGGTTTATCCATAGCCGGAATAATTTTTCTAAACCCTGAATTATTATCCCCCAGCTATTACCCACCCGGTAATGACATATTTTTTAGCCTGGCAATTACCTTTTTTGCTTTCGAGGGTTTTAGGGTTATCACTAATACGGCAGAGGACATGCCCAACCCTTCTCGCACACTCCCCAGAGCAATGATGACTGCTATTTTGTTAGTCATGCTGCTTTATGTTGCAATTGCGTTTGCTGTTTTTGGTAATTTACCTGTTGAAAAAGTTATCGCAGCCAAGGATTTTGCCTTAGCAGAAGCAGCACTACCTATATTTGGTCAGGTTGGCTTTAGTGTCGTAGCGGTCACCGCCTTAATTGCCACCGCATCTTCCATTAACGCCAACTTGTACGCTGTAACAAATGTCACTTATCAATTGGCAAAAGATGGAGAATTGCCTTCAATATTTGGACAGCCAATAGCACACAGTCGAGAAGGCTTACTCGTCAGCGGCGCACTCATTATAATTTTGTCTTTATTGTTCGATTTATCTGAAATAGCTGCTATTGGCTCTATATCGATTTTATTTGTGCACACGGTTACTCACATTGGGCATCTAAAGATTATTTCAGAAACAGGTGGTTCCAGGATCCTAGTTTTTATCGCCGCCATGTTGAGTTTTAGCGCCATGATTCTTGCTATTATTTATGTTAGCAAAGTATCAAATCATATTTTGTATATTCTTTCCGGCTTTATCTTAGTGGCTTTAATTACAGAGTTATCATTGCGAAAAATAATCAAAAGAGAGATAAAAACAAGAGTAATATAAGCCGGCCAGCGAGACATTATTAATACTCTGTACCAACCTAAACCCCACACCCCTCCAACTTCGCTCCCGCCGCACGTAACGCCTTAACCCGCTCACCCTCTGCACGAGCATAACTCAACCACTGCTTAGCGTTAACCTTAGAGGTTTTGTACTTACCCGCCTGCTCAAAAGCCTCAACCGCCTTGTCGTAACAATGTAAATTCAACTGAGCATTACCCAGCACCAGCTGCACTGCACCGGGGCGTTTTAGCTGGCCTTTTTGCAGAGCATTTTGTGCCGCTGTTACCGCCTTGGCATTGTCACCAATATCGAGATACACACCGGCCAGCAGAGCGTAGATTTTGCCCTCGCCAGAAAGGGCCGCTGCTTTTTCTAGCACTGGACGGGCTTTTTTACCCTCACCCGCTTGCTGCCAGGCCTGACCGAGTAATTCCAGATGTTTGGCTGTCGCTTTAACCTGGCCTTTTTTAATTGCAGTTTCGAGAGTCACTGCCGCTCGATAGGGGGTATTTGCACCGAGGTAGAGATAGGCGAGAGAGACTAGCTCGCGCTCTTTATTCAGCGCACCGGCCAGATAGACAATTTCTGTCGCTACCAAACGCTCAATATTTTTATCCAATTGCCCGTACAAACCACCGAGTTGATGCCAGTAGCGATAGCGCGGGTAGTGCTTAATTAATTGCTTCAATACCGGCAGGGCCTGACGATATTGCTCCTCTTCAAAATACAGCAGGCTTTGCAGCGACCACCAGGCCTCGGGGGGCAGTTTATCTCTGTGCTGATAATTGTTAATCGCTTGTTTGATATTAACCAACGCTGCTTTTTTTCGATCCAGCTGATAGTAGGCCTGAGCGAGTAATGCCCTGGTTTGTGCATTCGCTGTTTGCGCATCGGCCTTGTGTGCGCCATCCGTTTGCGGGTCAGCGGCAGTAGAGGCTTTTAGCAGGCGTTCAAGAAACTGCGCCGCACTAGCATAGTCTTCAAGCTGAAAATACAACTGGGCCACGGTGTTGTAGGTGCTGACTTTCATTTTCAACTCAGCAGCGGGTTCGTCGAGCAGCCTTAAATAAGCCTCTACGGCGCGACGATAATGCTGTTGGGAAAAGTGTGAGTAGCCCAGATAATTCCACACCTGCGATTTCTCAAAACTACTGGTGCAGTATTT
>QNFO01000149.1 GCA_003646355.1 Gammaproteobacteria bacterium | reverse complement strand
GAGCTCAGTCGCCACGGTATAACGCCTTACCTGGTCCCAGCTGTTATTTAATAATCGAACCTCCTGGTCTTCGATTTCATCGGAGTCGGGCACCAGCTGAGCGTAGTCTGCTCGCTCCCCCGAAACAATTGTTTCGCCGCTACGTCGGGTGCGAAATACGCCGTCGGTACCAAGGATGCCGAGCACCCCATGCCGACCCAATTGGGCCTCTTCGTAGCCACTAACAAAATAGCTGGCATCAACCGAGGTCAAGGCAATACCTGCGAAAGCGCCGGAAGGCGTAGTTATTCTACGACTGAAGGTGAGTTTCCACGCTTTATTGTAAGGGTCTTGCCAGGGCTGGCTCACGGCAAGGTGGTCAAACTCCAGTTGCTCGTAAAAGTAGCTTTGGTCGGCGATATTGGCTTTTTCGAAGCCCCTGGTACTACTGGTTATATTGCCGTCGGCGTCGGTAATACTTGTGACGAAAAGAAAATCAGGTAGCAGTAAGCCCCAGTCTTCGACCATAGCCAGCATAGCCTGGCCGTTGTTAAGCTCGTAGCTGCGCTTGACCACATTCAGGGATTGGCCAATCTCCCGAATTGCGCGCACTACCTGGGCTTCATAGGTGAGGGCCAGAGCACTTGCAGATTTGGCGGCACTAATCCTTGAACTGGAAAAATCATTATCGATTAATCGGAATGTAATGCTCCAGAGCACAATGATTGCGGCAAAAACCATCGTTAAAAAAACGACCTGAGGGGTGCTGAGTTTGGTTTTTGGTGTGTTTGTGCTCGCCTGCGCCATATTGCTAGGAAGTTGAGTTTGTTCTTTTTTGGCCCCTTGCTGATCCGGGCTGGTGTCAGGTTGTAACGCCATTATTTAATAGCCACAACCTTTACCGAGTTATCTACAGTGCCTCGGTCGATATAGCCTATGTTTACCCCATTGTTGGCAAGTAGGTGCTTGACTGCATCGCTGTCGGCAGCCTCTTTTGGGGGTTGGCCGCGGCCGGTGAAGATAAGTTTTGACCAGTGTGCTTTGACTTGAGAAGGGGACTTGCCACTGACCAGCTGATAGAAAGTATCGCGCTCTAAGCTACCTTCGCTCTGGTTGAGGGGCACCGCTCGTGAACCATCGGGGAAGCGGCGGCTTTTGCCGAGAAAAATTTTCGCTACCAGGCCCCTGCTGAGACTGGTGACGGGGCTGTCGGCTGCGACGACAACCACGACCTCTGCTTGAACCTGGCTCATGGCAAAACAGATCGCTATAAGAGCGAGCTTGAGGAGACAATCTGAGTGTTTTTTATAGTTCATGTCTTATCTTCAAAAAACAAAGTCGATAACGGCGCTAAACGTATTAACTCGATTCCCCGGTTCGAAAGCAGATTGCACATTAGCCAGGCGCCCGGCCGATTTTTCATCGAGTTCAATGTGCTGGTACTGCAGTTTCAGTGCTGCATTGCTGATGAAGTCCCAGCGGATACCGAGGGTGATCGATTTCTGTGCGTGGCTGGCTTGAGACAAGAACTGATTGAGCCCGTTATTCAGTGCGTCGGTCGCAGTGGCCAGGGGTGGAGGCATGCCGCTGGTGGTGACGCCAGGTTCTTGAGGTGTGTCGCCATTGACTTCGGCAAGGCTTAGATAGGGTGTTACAGCGTTAAACCGGTAGCCAAGGGTGGCATACCAGGCATCGGCCTTGCTCAGGGCATTGGCCTCGGTTATTCGTGCCCACTCGGCCATGAATAACCAGCGGCCGGGCTCCAGGCGCAGACCGGCGCTATAGACTTCAATGGGGGCATCGTTCAGTGCGTAGCGTCCAGACATTGCGCTGGCCTGGGCTGCTGCATCTTCCTGCCCGGGAATAAAAGCCAGAGCTTCGCCCAAGTCGCCATAGGCGCTTAACAGTGCGTTAGAGTCGGGGGTGTCGAGGTCAATATTGACGCTAAGATAGGCCAGGCGAAAGGTGGTGTAGTCAAATTCCAGCGTGTTGCTGAACATGAAGCCATCTCTGGAGCGAAGTTCGCCATTGCTTATTAAGTCTTGATTGGTTTGCCCGACGCTCAGCTGAAGAGTGTTGCGCCAGTCACCAAAGTCCAGGGTGTAAATAACATCAAGGCCATCTAGATTGGTGATGGGAACAATCTGATAGAGTTCCTGAGGTCCGCGTATCCAGGGGTTGGCATAGCCCACCAGGCGAGTGTCGGAAACCATAAATGCAGCAACCACTGTACGCCCGAGGCGCAAACTGAAGTTGTCGTTTAGCCGATATTGAATATTGGCCCACTCGATGGCGGGGGTCCAGGCATTGTCCTCCTGGCGCTCGACGACGACCTGTAAAACGGCGGAAAACTGTTCATTAAATTGGGCGTTAACCTGCCCCCCTAGTTTGGTGTCAATGCCAGCGTGCCACTCGCTAGTGTGGCCAGCGCCATTGGGCTGTAGCACCCAGCTGGAGACAAAGTCAGCCTGATCTTCGTCGGAATAAACCGCGCCCAGAGTGCCGAAACCGTTAAAAGTAAAGCTGGGGCTCGCGGGCTCAAAGGCAAATGTGGGCTGGCTGGCCAGGCAGCTGGCGATAAAAATTGTGGCCACAGTTGCCAATGGCTTGACTCTAATCACTATAGGTTTCCTTCCACCGCGTTACGACTCACTGGGGGTTTTTCCTGTATTTTAGGTGTAAAAAAGATTGTTTAAACTTACCTGGTGTTATCAGCTTGGTCGATAATTTGATAGTAGACCAGCTTTCCTTAGCGTTATTATGTAGGAAAAATAGGGTTTTGTTGGCTGGCTTTCAAGGACTAACTGGCCGAACGGTAGGGCCAATGTTAAAGATGTTAACCGGTTAACAGGCTGTGGGCCGCTTGCCGGGTTGCTGTCTTACTGGGTTACCAAGACTATGTTGTATCGCGTTCTCGCCGATGGCCTGTTGATTAGCCATGTACTGTTAATTATTTACGGCCTGCTCGGCGGTTTGTTCTATTTTTGGCGACACTGGCTGGTCTGGTTGCATCTGCCGTTGGCGCTATGGATTTCGCTGATTGAGTTTTTTCAATGGACCTGCCCTTTAACCCCCTGGGAAAAACAGCTGCGCGTGCTGGCCGGTGAGGGTGCCTATGCCGGCGGGTTTATTGAACACTATTTAATAGCGCTGATATATCCCGACGGTATGACTCGAGGTATAGCTTTGATATTAGGCGTCATCGCACTCGGCTCTAACCTGCTTATTTATGGCTTTATTCTGCGTGATGCTTATCGGCGTTATCAGCGCAAGTAGGGGTGTTGTCTACCTTTACTCCGCTCGCAGTGCGTCGATGGGGTTGAGGCGGCTGGCATGGTAGGCGGGTATAACACCAGCCAGTAGCCCGATGAAAGCGGAGGCGAGCAGGGCGAGAATAAGAAAGAAAGGGTGGAGCGCCAAAGGCAGGGCAGGCACCAACAGCGAGAGTACGGCGGCAATTGCCGCAAGCAAGGCGAGGCCGATGACGCCACCGAGCAGTGAAATTAGCACCGCTTCCCCCAGAAAAAGCCCGAGAACCTGCCGCTGACTGGCACCAATGGCACGCAGCAGGCCGATTTCGGCGCTGCGCTCGCGTACGGTGGTGGTCATAATAGTGGCGATGCCGACGGCACCGACAAACAGAGAAATTGAACCCAGAGCCGCGACGCCAATGGTCAGCACGTTGAGCACATTGCCCATGGTCAATAGCATCTCATCCTGGGTGGTGATGGAAAAATCTTCATCGCCGTGGCGCTCGATTAACACCTTCTTCACACGTTCTGCCAGTTGTCCTGAACTGATGGCGGAGGTGAAGGTAATGTCGATCTCCATCAGGCCCTCACGGTTGAACAGTTGCAGGGCTTTGTCGGTGGGGATATAGACAATATCGTCCATATCGAAGCCCAGCATTTGGCCCTTCTTTTCGATCACGCCGATGACTTTAAAGCGCAGGCCGCCGACGCGAATAGTTTTACCGAGGGGGTTGGTATTGGCGAACAGCTCCTGCTTCATGGTGTAACCCAGCACCGCATAGGCGCGGCTATGGCCGCTGGGGTCCTCGGGCAGAAAGCGCCCCATGCTGACTTTAAATTGCCAGGCTTTGGACATTTGCGAGCCGACACCGAGAATATCGCTGTTGCGCTGACGATTGCCGACCTCGATAGCACCCACCCCTTGCACCAGGGGCACCACAAACGCCACGCCGGGCAGGTCGACTAATGCCTCGGCGTCGTCCAGACTCAGAGGCCTGACCGACGACAGTAAACCGCCGATGCCGTGGGTAATGTCTTTACCGGGATTGACAGCGATAATCCGCGTGCCAAATTGAGAAAATTGATCGAGCATATACAGCTGTAAACCACTGCCGAGGGAGGTCAATAGTGATACCGCCGCAATGCCGATACCGATGCCCAGTGCGGTGAGCAGGCTTTTGCCCAGGCTGTGGCACACCGAGCCCCAGATTAAACGCGCGGCATCTCTGGCTATCATGCCTGCCCCGCTTTTTTATCGAGCAGGGCATCGACTGGGGTCATATTGGCGGCCTTTCGCGCGGGAATCGCGGCAAACAGCAGGGCGGTTACGGTGGCAATTAGCACCGAGCCGAGCTGGGCCCAAAGAGGCGTAGTGAGGGGAATCGTCGG
>QNFO01000148.1 GCA_003646355.1 Gammaproteobacteria bacterium | reverse complement strand
CTCGAGGGTTTCGAGGCCCTGGTGGCCAGTCGGGCGGAAAGTGAGGCTGCGAGCGCGTGAGTGAGCTCAAGCCGCTAATGCTAGATGCCGGCGCTGAGGGTTTCAGCGGCCGCCTCGATGAATTACTTGCCTGGCAGCCAGCCTTTGAAGGCGATGTTGTTGCTGTCGTCAGTGAGATTATCGCGGCCGTACGCCGCGAGGGCGACAAGGCTGTACTTGAATACACACGCCGCTTTGATCGACGTGAAGTTGACGCTATTGAAGAGCTGGAGATAAGCAGCGACGCTATGCAGCAAGCGTTGGTGAGTTTGCCCGCAGAACAGCGCGAGGCTCTAGAAACAGCTGCTGAGCGCATCCGCAGTTACCACCAGCACCAGCTGCAGGAGTCCTGGCAGTACACAGAGGCCGACGGCACCGTGCTGGGGCAGAAAATTACGCCGCTGCAGCGGGTCGGTATTTATGTGCCCGGTGGCAAGGCGAGCTATCCCTCCTCAGTGTTGATGAATGCCCTGCCGGCGAAAGTGGCAGGTGTCGATGAAATTATTATGGTGGTGCCAGCCCCCGGTGGTGACTTGAATCCCGCTGTGTTGGCCGCCGCCGCTATTGCCGGTGTCGATCGCGTGTTTACCGTCGGTGGTGCTCAGGCTGTCGCCGCGCTGGCTTACGGTACGCAAACGATCCCTAAAGTCGACAAGGTCGTCGGCCCCGGCAATATTTATGTCGCTACTGCGAAGAAGGCGGTGTTTGGCGAAGTGGGTCTGGATATGGTCGCCGGGCCATCAGAAATTCTGGTGATCTGTGATGGGCAAACAGCGCCCGACTGGATTGCCATGGATCTGTTTTCTCAGGCCGAGCACGACGAACAAGCGCAGTCGATTTTAATCAGTCCCGATGCTGACTTTCTGCAGGCGGTGCTGGCGAGTATGGAAAAGCTACTGGCCGAGATGCCCCGGCGCGAGATTATCAAGGCCTCGATTAATGGTCGCGGCGCTTTAATTAAAGTCGCCGACCTCGATGAGGCGGTACGTATTTCCAATCGCATTGCACCGGAACACCTCGAGCTATCCGTGGCAGACCCCGAAGCCATGCTCGACGATATTCGCCATGCCGGTGCGGTGTTTTTGGGCCGCCACACGCCCGAGGCACTGGGTGACTACTGTGCTGGCCCCAATCATGTATTGCCGACTTCGACCACGGCGCGTTTTTCATCGCCCCTGGGTGTTTACGATTTCCAAAAGCGCACCTCAATCATTGGCTGCTCTCCCGAGGGCGCGGCGAAACTGGCCGACACGGCCGCCGTGCTGGCGCGCTGTGAATCCCTCGAAGCCCATGCGCGCTCCGCTGACTACCGTCGTTAATTGTCGCTGCTCGGCCTGTGTGTTCAATCAATTAACTGCTAAGTAAATGGTGAAGCTATGACCCGGCGTCTGTGGAGTGATTTTGTCAGTGAGCTTGAACCCTATGTGCCGGGTGAGCAGCCCCGTGTCGACAATCTGGTCAAGCTCAACACCAATGAAAACCCCTATGGCCCCTCGCCGCAGGTGGCCGAGGCCATTAAGGCCGAGCTCGGCGATGAGTTGCGGCTCTATCCACCACCCAATGCCGATCGCTTAAAGCAGGCGATTGCCGACTACAACAAGGTTGACGTTAAGCAGGTCTTTGTCGGCAATGGCTCCGATGAGGTGCTGGCCCACGCTTTTAATGGCCTGTTTCGCCACGGTAGACCCTTGTTGTTTCCCGATATTACCTACAGCTTTTACCCGGTTTATTGTGGCCTGTACGAGATTGAAGCGCGCAAAATCCCGCTGACTGAGAGCTTTGAAATCGCGGTGGATGATTATCTTGTGCCCAATGGCGGGATCATTTTTCCCAATCCCAATGCGCCGACTGGGCGTCTATTGTCTCTCGATAAAATCGCCTCTTTATTGCGACGCAATCCTGATTCGGTGGTGTGTGTCGACGAAGCGTACATTGATTTTGGCGGCGAAAGTGCGGTTGCTTTGGTCGAAGAATTTGATAATTTGCTGGTGATTCAAACCCTGTCGAAGTCGCGCTCGTTGGCGGGTCTGAGGCTAGGTTTTGCCATTGGTCATCCGGAGCTTATCGAAGCTCTTGAGCGTATTAAAAACAGCTTTAACTCCTATCCGGTGAGTCGTTTGGCCATCGCCGGGGGGGTTGCCGCTTTTGCGGACGAAGATTATTTCCAGCAGACCTGTGGGGCGGTGATCGCCAGTCGTGTGGCTCTGGTTGAAGCGCTTGAAAAACTGGGCTTTGAAGTAATTCCCTCTGCCGCGAATTTCGCCCTGGCGCGTCACCCCGACTACAGCGGTGAGCATTTAATGTCGGCTCTGCGCGAGCGGAAGATTATTGTGCGTCACTTCGGTGCTGCGCGTATCGAGCAATTTCTGCGCATTACTGTCGGCACACCGCAACAAATTGCTTTGCTACTTGCGGCGCTGGAAGAAATTATTGCCTGAAGTTGGCCCTGGGATGGGTCTTTAGCTTTCTGGGCGAATGCCCGCGATCGCCTTAATCGTCAACCAGATATCCTTGCGAATAATCCGTAGCTCGATGGGGTCGCCCGGTGCCAGATCGGCAATCAGGTTGATTTCACTGGAGCCATCGCTGACCGCCTGACCGTTGATGTGAGTAATGATGTCACCCGGTTGCAGGCCGCTATTATAGGCTGGCCCGTAGATGGGCACGGCGGTGATAATCAATGCTGAAGGTGGCGACAGTTCAAGTTGAGCGGCGATGGACGGTGACAGTTGCTGTACTTCAACACCCAGCCAGCCGCGAATAACCCGACCGTGAGTGATGATGTCGTCGAGTACTTTAATCGCCATCTCCGTTGGGATGGCAAAGCCGATGCCGACAAAAGACGTTTCGTTGAGCGTTGCGGAGTTGATGCCGACCAAGTTGCCGTAGGCATCGATCAATGCGCCACCCGAGTTGCCGGGGTTAATGGCTGCGTCAGTTTGCAGATAGTTTTCGTAGCGATTTAAACTCAGGCCGCTGCGCCCGGTGGCACTGATAATGCCCTGGGAAACCGACTGGCCGATGCCAAAGGGGTTGCCGATGGCCAGTACGATATCGCCGACCTCTGACTTTACCTGACTCTCTTTGCTGGCGCGGGGGATGGCTTTGAGCTGGTCGAGATCTATTTTTAGCACCGCAAGATCGGAATCCCTGTCGGTGCCGACAATACTGGCTTTGGCTTCGCGGCCGTCGTAAAGCAGGGCGACGATCTCTTCGGCCCCCGCAACCACATGATTGTTGGTGAGAATAAAGCCGCGCTCATCAGCAATCACCCCGGAACCGAGAGAGGATTCCATGCGTTGTCGCTGCGGTATGTTGCTGCCGCCAATAAAGCGTTGGAACACGGGGTCGTTTGCTAGGGGGTGGCTGACACGGGTGCGGGTATAGATATTCACCACGGACGGTGCTGCCCTGCGCACGGCGGCGGCATAAGAGGTGACCACGTTTGGGCTTTGATTTTGTATGACCGTCGCAACGATGGGGTTTTGCGTTGAAATCGCGCCGTTGCTAATAAATTGGGGGAATAGCACAGTGACGATAGCCGCGATGATGAGGCCAAGTAGGGTTGGCCAGCCGAAATATCGTAATAGTTGCAAGGTCTAAGATCCGCTGCTAGTTTTTTATGCGTTGGTGCTATTATGCCACACCCCGGAACGCCCCTGCCTGCGATTACTTGAGGTGGGTGTAATGCAGCTTCCCAAGCCGCAGTGCGGTGAGTAAAAACGGCAGTAATTAGCAACTAATGGAGTGAAAATATGAGTGGTCTTGTCAATCCCCACGGCAGTGATGTCCTACTACCTTTGTTATTGGAAGGTGAAGCGCTGGCAACAGCGAAGGCGCGAGCCGCAACCCTGCCCAAAGTAATATTGGCCTCCCGCGAAGTGGGTGACCTGATTATGCTTGGCATCGGCGGTTTTACACCACTCGACGGTTTTATGGGTCAGGCAGACTGGCAGGGCGTTTGCGATAACATGCACATGGCCAACGGTTTATTCTGGCCAATCCCCATCACCTTGTCAGTCGATCAGGCGCAGGCCGATGAGTTGGCGCTGGGTGCCGAAGTAGCCCTCGTCGACGGTGAAACCGATGAGCTGATGGGCGTGCTGACAATATCTGAAAAATACAGCATTGATAAAGCCCATGAGTGCCAGCAGGTGTTTACCACTACTGACCCGGAGCACCCCGGTGTTGCCATGGTGATGAGCCAGGGTGATGTCAATCTGGCGGGTAAGGTTGAGGTTTTCTCCCAGGGCGATTTCCCGACGAAGTACGAAGGGGTCTATATGACGCCGGCGCAAACTCGCGAACTGTTTGAGGCCAAAGGCTGGTCGACGATTGCGGCTTTCCAAACCCGCAACCCGATGCACCGCTCCCACGAATATCTGGCGAAAATTGCCATTGAAATCTGTGATGGCGTGATGGTTCACTCGCTGTTGGGTAAGTTGAAGCCGGGGGATATCCCCGCTGAAGTGCGCCAGGAAGCGATCGGCACCTTGATCAATGAATACTTTGTCGACAATACCGTTGTGCAGTCGGGCTATCCCCTGGATATTCGCTACGCCGGCCCTCGCGAGGCGCTATTGCACGCCTTGTTCCG
>QNFO01000147.1 GCA_003646355.1 Gammaproteobacteria bacterium | reverse complement strand
TTACGTCGGATTCTCCAATCTCTGGTTTGACGGGCAGGATTCCAAGCTGGACCCCGGCGGTCGTACTCCCATCGACGAGCATGCTTTCTATCACCACTGCGACCCGGCAACGATATCCGGATGGCGGACTCCGACGGGTGTGAGTCTTCGTTGGACTCGGGACTTGCGGTTCGCGACCGCAGACGACGTAGATCTCAACACCGTCAATTCTGACAGTTTCGGCTACTTCTTCGAGCACGCCGCCGTTGATTCCTTCGTAGTCGTGAGAAGACGTGCAGCCACGGAGGACACCCTGCGTACGATCGTCACGGACCTGTTCTTCGAAGACAGCGAGGCCGATCCGGACTCGCTATTCAGCTACAAGGTAAGGAGCATCCACGACGGTCGGGAGTACGCGTTCAGCCGCGATTCCGTCGTCGTTGAGACAACCGTTCTCGAGGATCCTCACTTCTGGGCCTCAAAACCGAGGCATCAGGAGGCGTTCTACCACCGGGTAGATCGCGGTGGTAAAGACACGCCTATCATCTGGCCGATTCGCTTCCACTGTGACCGGGACGTGAATCCTGATGACATAGTGGTTCAGATATTCTCACGCCTGAATCCGGCACGTATCGATTCGTCGGAATACGACAGTAGCGTTTTTAATTACGACCCCGACACATACGATATCACATTCGACTTTGCTACGAGTACGAAGAGGTTTCGGGGTAGTGTTGAGCCTGGAGGAATATTCTATCGATTGAAGTATGACGGCGGAGGAAACGGCGTAGAATATTTTCCGAGCGAATCAGGGGGTGCCATCGCCCTGGTCTCGTCGTCTATCAACAACAGGGTGCTTTCCCGCAATTGGTTTTCGTACCAGATGAACCTGGGATCCGACGCCTGGCGGGATATTCTCACCGAATCCGTAAGGAACCTGAATAACGGGATTGAAGTGTCGGGGATATCGGTTCGATACGGCACCGTTTTGTTCGATTCAGCCCTTGGCGTAGCGGAGGGCGTAGCCAATTGGGTGCGTCCCTATGATTACGGAAGTGATGAGATTCATCGAGAAGCCTGTTATTCGCTGCTGTCCGGAATCTGCGGGAATTCCGAATTCGGACAGATGAAATTCGTGCCGAATCTCGGCTTCGATATCAAGATGATCGGCAGGTTCGCCGCCGCGGACTATTCCACGTTTGGCGGTTGCTGGGACGACAAGCTGACCTACAAGGGCGACAGCGACCGTCCCTTGTTGAACATGCTCTGGGAGCACCAGGCCACGCCACCGCAATGGCGCAACATTTCGCAGGAACGAATCAATCTGTCGAGCAACTTATCTGACCGTGAGCAGGCCCTCGTTGGGTATCTGTTGACTCGTGAATCCAGCTTGACCGGCCGGGACCGGGACGACGTCTTGGGTTACAGCCGTACTTGGGCGACCTCGAGCCGTGCTGACGTCAATATAACACCGGAGCAGTTGTTGCGAGTTGGCGATGAAGTCAATGATGTTCTCGACCCCTATAATTGGCCATTGGCCGCGGATTGGGGCAGCAGTTCTGAAGTAGACCTTCTCTACGATCTTGAGCAAGCGACCGGAGCCGAGGGTATAGTTCGACGCGGAGCGGAAACGACATTCCTGGCGCGGGAGTTCTACGTGGATGGTGGTACGCAGAGACCAGATACGAGGATGATCGCTTTGTGGGACATGGACGAGGATCTTCCGCCTATGCGGACCTTTACCTTGAGCGAGATATTTCCCAATATCGCTCCTGGCGATACCATCTATGAGTTGGAATTCGTCGGTCCGGGACATCGGGTCGTTGACGGCGCCACCTTTATTACGAATCCGATTCTCGGCAGCACCGTTCACGACGTAGCCGATAGTACGGCGTCGATATTCTTCTACGATCCCGTGTGTTCACCGACTGTCGAACCGGTGGCGATCAACACTATCTCCGGTAACCCCAAGTACATTTCGACGCTGAGAGTGAGCGCTTGGCACTGGAACGATGAGCCTCTCGATATTGTGGTCAATTGCAAGCAAGTCAACGGCGACAGTACCGTTGTTCTCTCCTGGCAGTCGGATTCGACATACGCCGCGGAACTGGCGAACGTAACTGCCGACGACAATACATATTACCTTCCGTTCCGGGCGGAGGGGACGGATGGATTGATGCTCTACGGTCAAATTGAGGTTGTCGTCGATGGTGGCTACTCGCAGCGGTTCATCGACCGCAGTGCCGCTACCGTTGAATTAGCCACGGAAATCGACAGTGAACCCCTGGCTGTCATGCCGGTCGATGCCAGTGGTGACCGAGTAGTGGACCTTGTCATCACTTCGGCGGTTTCGGCCGGCCAGTTTTTTGATGGGTACGACGGCGAGGGTCGAGTACCAGATTTCTACGAGAGAAGAGAAGACAGATTTGGCTCTTCGGGGGATTACCCCCCTATCGGAACCCCAAGCTGCGTAGCCGCCGATTACAACGGCGACGGCCACGAGGATTTCTTCTCCAGCCACGCTCGGTTCTCTCGACTGTATCGCTGGAACCCCGACCTTACGACCCCGAGGTACGAGATCGCACCGACGTCCGTCATGCCCGAAATGCCCGACAGCACATTTGCCGCCTCCTGGGGCGACTACAACCGCGACGGTTGGATCGACTTGGCCGTTGCCGGGTCGATCGGCGGTCAGGACAGTATCTACTTCTACCGCAACGAACTTGACACTCTGCGCCTCGTGCAGGCGATTGATGTGGAGATCGATAGTGTCAGAACCGACGTAAGCGCGCCGTACAGCATGCTGTGGGCAGACTTGGACTACACTGACGGCAACAGGCTGGAGCTGATCGTTGGACACAAGGAAGGCGGCGTCTCCACGCTGAGGGTCTTTTCGCGACTTGACGCTTTCAACAAATCTCTGCGGATCTACGAGTTCGAGGAGGTGACCGACACCGTATTTCCCGCCCCGTATGGACCGCCGGAGTACGTCACGAAGCCCGTCCTGGCGGATTTTGATGGGGATGGGGATCAGGACCTCGTCGTGGCTTGTAGCGGCAGGCCTGATAGCGACAACCTCCTGTTCTATCAAAACGTAAATGGGCACTTCGAGTTAAGCGATAAGCAAGGCTGGTCGCTCGCAGCGATCACCGAGAATTTGAGTGGTGTCCTGGTGTCGGATATGGATCCTGATGGCGCTCCGGACATCGTGACAATCCCGGCTGGAGCCGCTGCACCGCGCCTGCTATTGAACAGGTCTTCTACCAATCTGGAATTCGCCGAAGAAGCTACGACATTGCCGATTGGGGCGGCTTCAGGCGGACTCGCGTACGACTGGTTGGGTGGTAAACCGAACCTGTATCTGGCCAAAGGACCGTCAGGTGGGCAGGTCGAAGAATTTTACTACGGATATGAGCCGCAAGAGGGCGTCTCGCTGGGCCGCACGGTTAGAGTGCTGGTTGGCGAAACGGATATCATGAACACGTCTGGTATCGGCACGCGGGTTGAAGTGGAATGGGATGGCAAACACGCCTACCAGTGGATCAACGGTGGCGAGGGGCGGCGTGGCCAGCAGCCGCGGGACCTCGTCTTCAGCATCGGCCAGGTTTCCAGTCCGATGATCGTGGTGCGTGCCCTGTGGCCCGATGGTGTCGTGACCGAGCATGCGAGATTCCAGAGCGACGCCGACACCATCTCGATTGATCGGTATGAAGCGGTCGCGATCGACGAAAGCAGTATATACGACGAGGTCATGATGGATACCGACTTCAACGTTTGGTACAGGTTCAGTTGGAAGGCGGACCGGTCCGCTGAACCGGAAGTCGTATTTCACCGCAATACGAGTTCGAATCCCTGGGAGTGCGAGTGCGCCCTGCCCGGTGCAGAGTCCATCACGCTGACCCGCGACATGGCAGACGTCAGCGTGAGTTGGAGACAGGATGATGACGGAGTATTCGTCTACGAAGTGATCTGGATCGACCGCTGCTGCGTTACGAATTGCGAGTACACCTATGAGGTTCGGAACAGCGCGAACGGCCTGGTTACAACTTCCGCGAGTAGAAATTTCAAGACACCGCGTTTCTGTCTTTCTGTTCCGGGATTCTAGGGAGGAATGTCATGAACTTGCTAAATACAACATCGATCGGCCGAGTAGCCGTGACGACAGTATTGGTAGTACTCGCTTCCACTTCTCTTTCCAGCACTCCCCCTGGCCCTTCGATCATGCAGATCGATCCGCTGGAAGCGGGGATGTGCATTGCTGTCGAAGTTCCCGTGTCCGAATCCCAGGCTGTGGCCGGCTTGACGTGGTATAATAACGACGCCGGTACTGTGTTTCCCGAGGTACTTGTCGCGGCGGGATACCGAGGCGCCGCCCCCAACGTCGCGGATGCCCTGGTCCTGTTGGAGGGCGTGCAGGGCAGCGAGTCGGGCTGGTCTCAGCTCGACTTCGGTCAGGATGTAATGAGCCCGACGGAGGTGTTCTACGTGATCTTCCGGTTGCCTGGTTTCACCGGAGATCAGGGGCTTGGCGAGGGGCCGGGCATCGGCTACGAGGACGCCGGGGTGGAATCCTCCGTGTTCATCAGCACCGTGGAGGAAGAGTGGATTCGCATGGTCACTGACAAGCGGTTGCTGGTGGACCCGGTCTATGCCGGTGATGGTGGCA
>QNFO01000146.1 GCA_003646355.1 Gammaproteobacteria bacterium | reverse complement strand
TGCATTGACATAGCCCAGGGCCATGCCTTCTTCGGCACCGACATGGCGGCCGGTGAGTATCATTCCCATAGCGGGCTTGAGGCCAATTTGGCGGGGTAGGCGTTGCAAGCCCCCAGCTAGTGCGGCGAGGCCTACTCTGGGTTCTGGCAGCGCAAATTTGGCGTTGTCAGCGGCGATAATCAAGTCACAGGCCAGGGCGATTTCAAAACCTCCACCCATGGCCACGCCATTGACGGCGGCGATGATGGGTTTGTCGCAATCAAAGCGTGAGGTTAGCCCGGCAAAACCGCTTTTAGGTGTGCCGCGCTTGCTGCCGCTGGCATGGTATTTCAGGTCATTGCCGGCGCTGAAGGCGCGATCACCGGCGCCGGTGAGAATTGCCACCCACTGCTCGGGGTCCTCAGCAAAAGTGTTAAAAACTTGCTCTAGCTCGAAATTGGCGGGCGGGTGCAGCGAGTTCATCACTTCGGGGCGGTTGATGGTCACGGTGAGTATGTGGCCGTCGAGTTCGGCGCGGCAAAATTCAAGGTTTTCGTAATTCATAGCGGACGTCCTTAACTATTTATTATTGTCGTGGTGTTTTACTTCAAGGTGTCTACGTAAAGGCCTATGCAAGGAGATGCTGACGAGTACAGGCCTTTACCGGGCTTAACTGGGGGCGGGTGTCGAGCGGTAGTGGTATTCGATGACCCCATTATTCATCTGCTCAACCAGGTGGCCATTATCTTCGAGAATGTCGCAGTGGCCGATGATTTCCGACATTACCGGTACGATTTGTTCTTCCCAGGCTTTCGGGAAAAGCTCTTTGCCAACGGCCATGGGTGTCATCGGGCCACCGGCTTCGAGAATGCGGCTGATCTTGAGCAGGCGTCGATCCGTCGATAAGCCATAAGACTTAATCAACTCCAGGTGGTCTGTAATGGGTGCACCGTGGGAGGGATAGGTGACGCGAGCCGGGTAGGGCGATACCTTGGCCAGCGAATCCTGATATTCACTCAATGCCCGGGGTCGTACATCGCCGATTTTACGGGGCATTTGAGTCAGGCATACCGGGGTGATATTGGGTAGCAGGTGGTCACCGGAGAAGAACACTTTTAGCTCTTCCTGCCAGTAAACCACTTCGTCGGGACAGTGGCCTGGGGTGTGTATGGTTTTCAGGTCGAAACCGGGAATGGCGACGATCTCGTCATCTTTTAAGAGGTGATCGGGTTCCATGGGGTGGTAACGGTCGGCGATTTTGGCCCGGCGTGAAATGGCTTTGTCGGCCAGTGCCCTGTCGACACCCCACAGTGCGTAGTAATACAGCTCTAGCTCTTTGCGCTCGGGTGGTGGGCGCATGCGTTCATTCGTCAGCCAAAGATTTTCATGGGCCCATAGCTGGCAGTTTGACAGTTCGTGAATGCGTTGGGCCTGGCCGTAGTGGTCGGTGTGACCGTGGGTGAGGAGAATTCTATCGATGTCCTCAACCCGCAAGTCCAGTTCGGCGAGGCCGTCATTAAGGGCCTGCCAGGCTTCATCCGAGCAAATTCCGGTATCGATGAGGATTAATTCACCGCCAGCCTGCTCGGGAAAAATAAGATAACTATTGATGTCGCCCAGCCCGGCATAGCCGGTAGGTGTGGGAATGCGGCCAATTCTGCTGGAACTCTCTTCTTTGCTAAAGCGTTTAACGCCAACTTCTTCTTTACTCATTTGTTTTAGCGGCTTACAGGGCCGCTACCCATAATTGTCAGCCGTCAATCATGACCAAAAGTGGCGCAAATAGAAAGTGATTCAAGGCTATATTGACGGCTGATAAACTTAGGGGCTTAGATCAATGAGCGCTGTCCGCCGTCGATAACCAGGGTTTCACCGGTCACGAAGCCCGCTTTTGAGGTCGATAAAAAGGCAATCAGCTGGGCGATTTCCTCGGCCTCACCAAAGCGTTTCATGGGGATCCGCGATACCACTAACTTTTCAACTTCGGTGCCGCCAAAACTGCCGCCGACCATATCGGTTTTAACAAAGCCCGGCGCTACGCAGATGACGCGAATTTGATCGCGCGCCCACTCCCGAGCCAGGGCGCGAGTCAGCCCTTCAATGCCGGCCTTGGAGCTGCAATAGGGTGAGTTATTGGCGACCCCAGTCGAGCCGTAGGTCGAGCCGACATTAATAATCACACCGCCGCCTCGGGCTTTCATCACCGGTTGCGTAGCGCGAGACAACACCCAGGGTGCCACCAGGTTGACGTTAAGCACTTCGCGAAAGCGCTCGGGGGATATGTTCTTCGCCGCTGCGCCCTCGGTAATACCGGCATTGTTCACCAGCACATCGATGCCGCCGTGCAGGGCGCTGACCTCGTCGACCAACTTTTGCAGGTCGTCGTCATTACTGACATCGCCGGTGTGTACACTGGCTTTGCCGCCGGCGGCTTCAATCAGCGCCACTGTTTCATCGAGCTTGGCTTTGTCACGGGCAAAACAGGCGACGCTAAAGTCGTACTCAGCCAGGGCAATGGCGATGGCGCGACCGATACCTCGGCTGGCTCCGGTAACTAGTGCGACTTTATTCATAGAGGTATTCCTTGCGTTGAGTGATTGTCTTTATTTATTGAGAGGGTCGGGCAATGGTTCATTAATCAGCACGCCCTGCATTGTTAGAGTGTTAATTCTTTCGCTATCCATGCCCAGCAAGTTGCTGAGCACTTCGTTGTTGTGCTCGCCAAGGTAAGGCGCCTCGAGTTCAAGGTCATTATCAAAGGCAGAAAAGCGCAGTGGCATGCCGGGCATTTCAAAGCTACCCGCACCTCGGTCGGTAACAGTTCGCACCGTGCCGCGCTCTTGCATATGGGGGTGGTCCATCACTTCTTTAATAGTAAGAATTGGCGCTACCGGGATATGTTTTTCACCGAGCAACTTAATCGTTGCCGCGTCACTCTCCTGCGCCTGCAGCCACTGTTCAATAATGGGGGTTAAAATATCCTGGTTTTGAGCACGGATAGCATCGTCAACAAAGCGAGGGTCGTCGATCAGTTCGGGCATACCCATGACTTCACAGAAGTCGGGCCAGCGCCGTAAAATCACAATCAGAATGATGTAGCCATCTTTACTTTTAAATACACCGAGGGGACCGACAGCGCTGTGATGGCGGCCGGGCTTGGGAGTATAGGCACCCTGGCTGGCGCTAATAGTGCCGACATTCATTTCGTGGCAATGGAAGTAGCAGTCGAGCAGGGAGATGTCGAGAAACTGACCTGTGCCACCGGTAGCGCGGTGATAGAGGGCGCCGTTAATGGCCGCCAGTGCGTGGGCCCCGGTCATGGTGTCGCCTAGCGCGGCGAGGGGAATATAAGGGCCGCTTTCCTCGTCGCCGATCATGCCGGTAATGCCGGCGTAGGCCTGGCCGATAAAATCATAACCGGGCAGAGTGGCCAGTGGGCCAGCCTGGCCGAAGGTGGAAATGGAGCACATAATGCACTCGGGGTTGAGTTGCTGGACTTTTTCCCAGCTTAAGCCCAGCCGGGCAATGGCGCCGGGGGCAAAGTTTTCGAGCACAATGTCGGCTTGCTTTACCAGGCCGTAGACAATCTCACGGCCCTCGTCTGTTTTCATATCGACACAGACGCTCTTCTTACCCCGGTTTTGCTGGATAAAATAAATACTGCGATCATTGATCTTTAGGCCAACCTGGCGAATTTGTTCGCCGAAGGGTGCCAGCTCAAGTTTGATAATTTCAGCGCCCATCTCGGCCATCATGCGACTGGCACTGGGGCCGGCAACATGTTGGGAGAAGTCGAGCACGCGAATGCCATCGAGAATATGTTTTTTTTGCATGGTTTAACCCGCCTTTTTTATGTTGTTTTAGGGCTTAGTTTTTCTAGAGCAGTCCTTTAGAATGATCCGATCATAAAGTCTTCAGCGCTGCGGTGCCAGTTTCATTTATGGCACCTAAAGGCGTAGTGAAGGCTGAAAATTTAGGCGCCATTTCTTTCCAGTAATGGCATTACTTTTTTAATGACGTAACTATTCAATAACTAAAAGGTGAGTTTAAAAATGGGAAATTTATTACAGGGGCAAGTTGCCATCGTCACAGGTGCGGGTCGCGGCATGGGTCGTACCCACGCATTGGCACTGGCTGCGGAAGGCGCAAAAATCGTCGTCAATGATCTCGGTGGTTCCGTGCTTGGCGCCGGTGATGACGCCAGCCCGGCGGATGATGTGGTGAAGGAAATTATCGCTGCCGGTGGCGAAGCCGTTGCCAACTACGGCAATGTCACCAGCGTCGCCGATGGCGAGGGCATGGTGCAGCAAGCACTCGATGCCTTCGGTAGGCTCGATATTGTGGTCAATAATGCCGGTAATATCCGCAATCAGTTGTTTGTAAAAATGAGTGAAGAAGAGTGGGATAGCGTTATCGCCGTTCACCTCAAAGGCTTGTTTGCGGTCACCAAACAAGCAGCGGAAATCTTTCGCAAGCAGGGCAGTGGTCGCATTGTGAATACGGCTTCAGAAGCGGGTCTGGGCGGTTATGCTGCGTCTAATTACGCTGCGGCAAAAGAGGGGATTGTTGGTTTTTCCCGCACCCTGGCTTTGGAACTTGGCCCCTATAACGTCACCACTAATGCCATTCGCCCCCGCGCTGGTACGCGTATGGCCGGTGCTGTCGATAT
>QNFO01000145.1 GCA_003646355.1 Gammaproteobacteria bacterium | reverse complement strand
TTTCGACAGAATTATTTCCATCGGGCTCGCCGCTTAAATAGCAGACAATGGTGCGAATCTCTCCCTGATTAGTGGGTACCATGGCGTCAAGCAGCGGATAGCTACCTCTATAGCTTTTAACGAGTTGCAGTAGTGTGTAGGGCATTCGGCGAATGATAGCTTATCAGCCGGATTCTGTAACTAGTGCGGAGGGCTGGGGAAACTCTAACTATAGGGATAGAACACGGAGCCAGTGTCTTCAGATTTGCGTCCTAATTTGGCTTAATCGTTATTTAGAAACCTTCGTAATGCTTGAAAAATAGCAAATCGCCCCTATTTAGGGCCTGCACCTATTATTTTGTGTTCCCGAGCCAAGGGGCTATGAGGTATTGACCGGGCGCACAGTATTTAGGCTTAAATCTATTTGGTTTAAGATTTTTGAACGTATTACCGACGACACACTAGGAGACCTGCATGTCCGCCACTCAGCAAGCCGAAACCATGGGCTTTCAAACAGAAGCCAAGCAGCTACTGCATTTGATGATTCACTCTCTCTACAGCAACAAAGATATTTTTCTGCGTGAGCTGATCTCCAATGCCTCCGATGCTTGTGACAAGCTGCGTTTTGAAGGCCTGCAACAGCCCGAGCTACTGGAGGGTGGTGATGAGTTGGTGGTCAAGATAGAGCTCGATGCCGAGGCCAATACGGTCACCATTACCGACAATGGTATTGGCATGAGCCGCGACAATATTATCGCTCACCTGGGCACCATCGCCCGCTCCGGCACTGCAGAGTTTTGTAATGCCCTCAGTGGTGATGAAAAGAAAGATTCTCAGCTAATCGGCCAGTTTGGTGTTGGTTTTTACTCTGGCTTTCTAGTGGCTGACAAGCTGGTGGTTGAGTCTCGTGCTGCTGGGCAGGCTGCCGATCAGGCCGTGCGCTGGAGCTGTGACGGCGAAGCTGAGTTCACTGTTGAAAACATTGAACAGGCTGAGCGCGGGACTAAAGTCATTTTGCACCTTAAAGATGATGCCAGCGAATACGCCAACGACTGGCGCCTGCGTAGTCTGGTGAAGAAATATTCTGACCACATTGCCGTACCGGTGGAAATGCTCAAGCCGACACCACCGCCAGCGGAAGACGAGTCTGAAGAAGATATTGTCGATGTGCCTGAATTTGAGCGCGTCAATGCCGCCACCGCCATGTGGACACGCCCTCGCAGTGAGCTGAGTGACGAGGACTACATCGAGTTTTACAAGCACGTCTCCCACGATTTTCAGGACCCCCTGACCTGGAGCCACAACCGCGTCGAGGGCAAGTTCGACTACACCAGCCTGATTTACATCCCCAGTCACGCCCCCTTCGACCTCTATAACCGCGATGGCGCCAAGGGCCTGAAGCTCTATATTCAGCGCACTTTTATTATGGACGACGCCGAGCAGTTTCTGCCGATGTTCCTGCGCTTCATTAAGGGCGTGGTCGATTGCTCCGACCTGCCGCTCAACGTCTCGCGGGAAATCCTTCAGGATAGCCCCGCTGTCGATAGCATTCGCTCGGCGCTGACCAAGCGTGTGCTCGACCAGCTGATAAAAATGGCCAAAGAACAGCCTGACGACTACAAGAAAATCTGGGAAGCTTTTGGTTCGGTCTTAAAAGAAGGGCCGGCTGAAGATTTTGGCAACAAAGAAAAGATCGCCGGACTGCTGCGTTTTGCCAGTACCCGTGAAGGCGATGAGCTGGTTTCACTGGCCGATTACGTCGCGAAGATGAAAACGGGACAGGACAAAATTTACTACCTGATCGCCGAAACGGATATCGCTGCGCGCAATAGTTCTTACCTTGAAATCTTCCGCAAGCAGGGCATTGAAGTACTTCTGTTGAGCGAGCGAGTCGACGAATGGACTATGTCTAGCTTGCAGGAATTTGATGGCAAGCCGCTACAAGATATTAGCCGTGGTGAACTCGACCTCGGTGAGCTGGGTGAAAGCAAGGAAGAGGCTGACAAAGAAGCCAGTACCATTAGCGACGACCTGCTGGGACGGATTAAAACCGTACTCGCCGATCAGGTTGACGATGTGCGCGCCACTACGCGTCTCACTGAATCACCGGCTTGTTTGGTACTGGGTGATGGCGATGTAGGCCCGCAAATGCGCAAAATTCTCGAAGCCGCTGGCCAGCCTGTGCCTGCTACCAAGCCGGTGCTTGAAATTAACCCCGACCATCAACTGCTTGCACGCCTGCAGGATGAACAGGACAATGACAAGGTTGAAGATCTGGTTGGTGTGATGTTCGACCAGGCGGTATTGTCAGCGGGCGAGCAGCTGGAAAACCCAGCATTGTTCGTACAGCGTCTCAATCGTTTGTTGTTTAGTTAAGTCGCTTAGTTAAGCTGTTTAGTTAAAAAATCGAGTGGCACAGGGACGTGCCAGTAAACCCGGTTTTACTCGGCTATAAACGAGTTATTTTTCGTGAAGTTTTTCTGGGGATATTTTGAAAACAAATAAGATCACTGTATTGGGTGG
This sequence comes from Gammaproteobacteria bacterium, assembly GCA_003646355.1. The sequence continues at coordinate 2,153 of QNFO01000145.1, read as the reverse complement.
CGGCAGTTTTGGTACCGCCATCGCCAATATGATCGCCAGCAATGGCCACCCCGTCACCCTGTGGATGCGCGACGCTGAAAACGCCCGCCACTGTATGGCCGCCGGTGAGAATACCCCGTATTTGCCGGGCTATAAGCTCGATCCACGATTGCAAGTAAGCGCTGACCTTGAGGCTGCCCTTGAGGGAGCCTCAGTGGTTTTTTTCTCCATACCCAGCAAGGCCTTTCGCGGCGTTTGTCAGCAAGTGGCGGCGCTGATTCCTGCACAAACCATTGTTGTCAGCACCGTGAAGGGTATCGAGGGCGATAGCTTCAAACTGATGAGTGAGGTTCTTGCCGAGGAGCTTAATCAGCCCCGCATCGGTGTTATCAGTGGCCCCAATCTGGCTCAGGAAGTTGCCGCGCGGGAAATCACCGCGACGGTCATTGCCAGCGCCGATCAGACCGTGTGCCAGACGGTACAAGATGTTCTGCAGACAGCCTTCTTCCGCGTTTACGCTAACAGTGATATGTACGGGGTCGAGTTGGCCGGCGCCTTGAAAAATATTTACGCCATTGCCGCCGGTATGGCCGCGTCTTTGAACGTTGGGCAAAACACCGTGGGCGTGTTGATCACCCGTAGTCTGGCAGAAATGACCCGCTTTGCCGCACACCTCGGTGCCGACCCCATGACCTTTCTCGGCTTGAGTGGTGTGGGCGATTTGTTCGTGACCTGCGCCTCCGAATTGAGCCGCAACTATCGCATCGGTTACGCGCTGGGTGAAGGCAAGAGTCTTGAGCAAGCCATTGAAGATGTGGGGCAGGTGGCCGAAGGTGTTAACACCACGCGTATCGTTAAAGAAAAAGCCGAGCAGTTGGGCATTAATATGCCCCTGGCCAGTGGTCTCTATGATGTCATGTTTAAGGGCGGCTCATTGCCTCGGGTACTTCTGCGAGTGATGCTTTCCGAGCAGCCCGATGATGTTGAATTCAGGGTTAACAGTTAACCCTGATCATTCGTTAAGATTTCGAATCTTGTCTATTAAGCGTTGAATACAGAGGACATTATGGATTTGTTCTTTCTCCGCCACGGCGAAGCTGAACCCCGCGCCGCCAGTGATGCCGAGCGCCGCCTAACGCGCAGTGGTGAAAGAGATGTGCTGGCGGTTATTGAATCTCGCCGCGCTGAGCTGGCTGCAGTTGAGCTTATCGTTACCAGTCCTTACCGGCGGGCATTACAAACGGCAAAAATTGCGGCCCAGGCTCTGGGCTTTGATCGGGAGCTACTGGTTACCGAGCAGCTCGAGCCGGGTGCTGACCCCCAGGCTCTATTTCACTTTATCGATGCCCTCGATGCCAAGTCCATATTACTGGTGACCCATCAGCCCTTAGTCGGTAATGTATTGTGCTTACTCAGCGGCGAGAATACCTGGCTGGCTACTGGCACGGCCAATTTGGTGGCTCTGCAAACTGAAGCACCCGTACCGGGTTTTGCCGATGTTCGCTGGGCACAGATTCCCGCCTGAGGCTTTTTCTCGGCACGCCTCTTAATTGAATACTTGTAATGATAACGAGCGAAAACTTCAGCTAATGACTTCAACAAACACACCTCTTTTAAACAAGGCTATTGAACACCGCTTTGATAATCACGGCATTAGCTTGGCGGCTGTGGAGTGGGGCGATCCCGATGGTCTGCCGGTCATCGCTCTGCACGGTTGGCTCGATAACGCCGCCAGTTTTGCGCCCTTGGCTGCAAGGCTGGAGGGTGTGCGTTTGATCGCCCTCGATCTCGCCGGCCACGGTTTGAGCGATCATCGCTCCCTCGATAATACCTACAATATCTGGCAGGACGTGGCTGACGTCTACACGGTGGTAGAGCAGCTTGGCCTGACGACATTTGCTTTGCTCGGCCACTCTCGCGGTGCAATGGTGGCCACGCTGACGGCAGGCACCTATCCCGAGCGGGTGAGTTATCTCGGCTTAATCGACAGCTTCGTGCCCCAGGCTAAAGACGAAGCTGAGTTGCCAGAGCAGCTGGCCCTGTCTATTGCAGACAAGCACCTGCGCTTGCGGCGCGAGCCCCGTGTTTATGCCACTCGCGATGAAGCCATTGCCTCGCGTACCAGTCGAGGTGAAACTCGATTGTCGGTGGCATCGGCCAATCTTATTGCCGAG
>QNFO01000144.1 GCA_003646355.1 Gammaproteobacteria bacterium | reverse complement strand
AGGGCAATGCGCTTGCTGACGGCGGGCTGGGTCAGGTGTACGCGCTCGGCGGCGACAGAAAACGAGCCGCTTTCAACCACGGCAATAAAGGCTTCGAGTAATTGTGTATCCACTATCGACCTCGCAATAACTTCGTATTCCAATTTGGAATCCAAATAATGAAAATTATAAATTTGTTTTATTTGGATTGCGACTCTAAAATTCACCTATCGCTAACAGATGGAGAGAGCAATGGCTGGCAAAACCTTATACGACAAACTCTGGGATTCGCACCTGGTCAAACAGCGCGACGATGGATCGGCCCTGCTTTATATCGATCGGCATTTGCTGCACGAAGTGACTTCGCCTCAGGCCTTTGAAGGTCTGCGTATTGCCGGTCGCAAACCCTGGCGCATCGACGCCAATTTGGCCACGGCCGATCACAACGTGCCGACCACAACCAGTGAGCGGGCCGGTGGCATTGCGGGCATCACCGACAGGGTGGCGCGCATTCAGGTGCAAACTCTTGACGATAACTGCGAAGCCTTTGGTATTACCGAATACAAAATGAACGATGCCGGTCAGGGCATTGTTCACGTTATTGGTCCAGAGCAGGGTGCGACCTTGCCGGGCATGACAGTGGTTTGCGGTGATTCCCATACTGCGACCCACGGCGCCCTCGGTGCCCTCGCCCACGGCATTGGTACTTCTGAGGTTGAGCACGTGCTTGCCAGCCAGTGTCTGGTGGCGAAGAAAATGAAAAATATGCTGGTGCGAGTTGATGGTGAACTCGGTGTCGGCGTAACGGCTAAAGACGTGGTGTTGGCAGTGATTGCCCGTTTGGGTACTGCTGGCGGTACCGGCTATGCCATTGAATTCGGCGGCGAAGTCTTCCGCACTATGTCAATGGAAGGGCGCATGACGGTGTGCAATATGGCCATTGAAGCTGGTGCTCGGGTCGGCATGGTGGGTGTCGATGACATCACGCTGGAATATGTCAAAGGCCGTAAATTCGCCCCGAAGGGTGACTTGTGGCAGCAGGCCGTGGCCAATTGGCAGACCTTGCACAGTGATGACGATGCCGAGTTTGATGCAGTCGTCGAATTTCAGGGCGCAGATATTCAGCCCCAGGTGAGCTGGGGGACTTCCCCTGAAATGGTCTTGCCGGTCAATGCCCTGGTGCCCGACCCCGAGCAAATGGAAGACCCGGTAAAGCGTGAGGGCGCCAGCCGTGCGCTGAGTTATATGGATCTCAAAGCCGGGCAGAAACTGACGGATATCAAAGTCGATCGCGTGTTTATCGGCTCCTGTACCAACTCGCGGATTGAAGATCTGCGTGCGGCTGCGGCCGTGGCGAAGGGTCGCAAGGTCGCCGCCAATGTTAAGCAGGTATTGATTGTCCCCGGTTCGCAGGCGGTTAAGCTTCAAGCCGAAGAAGAGCAGCTTGATCAAATATTTATTGATGCCGGCATGGAGTGGCGCGAGCCCGGTTGCTCAATGTGTTTGGCCATGAACGCCGATAAACTCGGTGCCGGTGAGCACTGTGCCTCGACCTCGAATCGTAACTTCGAAGGGCGGCAGGGCAATGGTGGCAGAACGCATCTGGTGAGTCCGGCCATGGCGGCTGCGGCTGCGGTAGCAGGGCACTTTATAGATGTGCGTGAATTAATGTCGACTGAGACGGTTTGAGGACGAATGATGAAAAGTTTTAAGCAGCACACCGGCCTCGTGGCCCCGATGGATCGCGCTAACGTCGATACCGACATGATTATTCCCAAGCAGTTTTTGAAGTCGATTAAGCGCAGTGGCTTCGGCCCCAACTTATTCGATGAGCTGCGTTATCTGGATGAAGGCTTTCCCGATCAGGACAATAGTCAGCGGCCATTGAATATGGACTTTCCGCTTAATCAGCCGCGCTTCAAGGGCGCGTCGATTTTGCTGGCACGAGAGAATTTTGGCTGTGGCTCCAGTCGTGAGCATGCACCCTGGGCGCTCGATGACTATGGCTTTCGTGTCATCATTGCCTCCAGTTTTGCCGATATTTTCTACAATAACTGCTTTAAGAATGGCCTTTTACCCATTGTTTTATCAAAAGATATCATTGAGAGTTTGTTTCTTGCCCTGGATGCTAATGAGGGTTATGAGCTACTGGTCGATCTTGAGCAGCAAAGCATTGGCCTGCCCGATGGCACCAGCCTTAGCTTCGAAATAGACGTCTTTTATAAGCAATGCCTGGTCGAGGGTCTCGATGAGATTGGTCTGACCTTGCAAGATGGGGACAGCATTCGTACGTTTGAGCAGCAGTGGCGCAAAGATAGCCCCTGGTTATTCGACGCTCTTTAGAAAGAATATGCTTTAAGTAGATATCGTAACCTTTTATTAATTAACAATTTGGTAGTTAAAGTATGAAGCGAGTGGGTATTGTTGGCTGGCGCGGTATGGTGGGCTCTGTATTAGTAGAACGGATGCTGGCTGAGAATGACTTTGCTCTTATCGAGCCGGTATTTTTCACCACCTCTCAAAAAGGTCAGCCCGGGCCGGATATTGGCCAAGATGTGCCGCCACTCGCGGATGCCTTCGATATTCAGGCGCTGCAGGGGATGGATATTGTTCTCACCTGTCAGGGCGGCGATTACACCAAAGAGGTCTACCCGAAGCTGCGAGCAGCGGGGTGGCAGGGTGCCTGGATTGATGCGGCTTCCGCGCTGCGCATGGCCGATGATGCGGTGATAGTTCTCGACCCGGTGAATAGCCCGGTTATCGAGCAGGCGCTGGCGCAGGGCGGTAATTGTTTTGTCGGTGGTAATTGCACGGTCAGTTTGATGTTGATGGCCCTCGGTGGCTTGTTCGCCGGCGGCCATGTCGAATGGGCTAGCGCCATGACCTATCAGGCGGCCTCCGGTGCCGGCGCGCAAAATATGCGCGAATTGATTGGCCAGATGGGTGCAATTCACAGCCACGTTGCAAGCGAGTTGGCCGACCCAGCGTCGGCTATTCTGGATATTGATCGCAAAGTGTCGGCCTTTATTAATAGCGACGCTATGCCGACAGATAATTTCGGCTACCCGCTGGCGGGCAGTTTATTGCCGTGGATTGATACCGAACTGGACAACGGCCAAAGCCGTGAAGAGTGGAAGGGGCAGGCGGAGACCAACAAAATACTCGGTCGAGAAAACAGTCCTATCCCTCTCGATGGCTTGTGTGTGCGCGTCGGTGCCATGCGCAGTCATAGTCAGGCGCTAACCATCAAGCTGAAAAATGATCTGCCAATGGCGGATATTGAAGATATTTTGGCAAGTGCCAATGACTGGGTGAAAGTGGTGCCCAATCACCGGGACGATAGTTTGAAAGAGCTGTCCCCGGCAGCGGTGAGTGGCAAATTGCACGTTCCCGTTGGGCGTCTGCGAAAAATGAATATGGGTGGCGAGTACCTGTCGGCGTTTACTGTCGGTGATCAACTACTCTGGGGTGCGGCTGAACCCCTGCGCCGCATGCTGCGAATTCTCCTGGAACACTAGTTACTCGAGAGCTTTTTTCAACCTTCAAATAATTGACCCCATGAGTGGAGTATTAAATGTCAGAACTTGTTGATATTGCTGTTATCGGTGCCACGGGCGCTGTCGGCGAAGCCATTATTGAGCAGCTCGGTGAAGTTGAGTTTGCCGTCGGGAAAATCTACCCCGTGGCCAGTTCATCCTCCGTCGGTGAGACGACATTAATCGCCAAGCGCCCTGCGAGTATTAGCGATCTTGCCGAGTTTGATTTCTCTACCGTGCGCCTGGCTTTGTTTGCCGTGCCGGCTGAGGTTTCTGCCGAATACGTGCCTCAAGCTGTCGATGCCGGTTGTACGGTTATTGATTGTTCCTCCGCTTTTCGAGCCGACAGTAACGTGCCGCTAGTGATTGCGGCCGGTTTATACGGTGACGATCTTGCCAATCTTGGTGGCCAGTCAATCATTGCCACGCCGGGGAGTCTTTCCGCAGAGCTGGCTTTACTGCTTAAACCGGTCAATGCGGAAGTGGAAATCGTCAGTGTCAGCGCCGTTGCCTGCATGTCTGCCTCGGATGCTGGTAAGGCTGGGGTCGGTGAGCTGGCAAGTCAGTCGGCGGGTTTATTGGGTGGCAAGTCGGCAGAAGCGTCTGTTTTTGCTCATCAGTCAGCCTTTAATTTGATTCCTGAGGTGGGGCCTGTCGGTGAGGATGGCTATACCTCGGCCGAGGCGAGTACGGCAAGTGAGCTGCAACGATTACTGGAAGCTGATGCATTGGCTGTCGATGTGAGTTGCATTCAGGTGCCGGTGTTCTACGGCAATAGCATGTCCGTTACTATCGAAACTCGCTATCCCTTTGGTGTTGATGAGCTGACACAAATTTTCAGCGGCATCGATGGTGTTAGGCTCTTTGAAGGCCCTGAGAATAGCGGGCAACCAACCCCTGTTACTGACTTGCAAAACTCGGACAAAACCTGTGTCGGACGTATCCGTGAGAGCAAATCTCGCCAAAATGCGCTGAATTTGTGGATTACGTCAGATAATGTACGCAAAAGTGCTGCAAAAAATGCAATAGCCATTACCCAACTCTTGCTAGAATCCTATTTATAATAAATGCTTACAACCTTCTACTGTTGTAACTTATACATTTATTACTGGTGGGAGTGATGGAGCTTGTGGTTTGACTCTGTT
>QNFO01000143.1 GCA_003646355.1 Gammaproteobacteria bacterium | reverse complement strand
TCGTAAGCAAGCAGAGCAAGCAGGCACCAAAACCGCCTTCAGCCTCTCCGACCCAGGTATGGTTGAGTTTTTCCGCGAGGGCCTGCAGGAGATGATCGGCGATCGCGTCGACTTGCTGTTTTGCAATAAAGATGAGGCTTTTGGCTGGACTGGCGCAAGCTCACTGGATGACGCCGTCGAGAGCATGAAACAAACTGCCTCGACCTTTGCCATCACCCTGGGGGCAGAGGGCGCATTAGTTTTCGACGGCGAAAACACACACCGCATTGCCCCTACAGCGGTTACTGCGGTTGATACTAATGGGGCTGGGGATATGTTTGCCGGCGCCTTTCTTTATGGCATTACCAATGGCATGAGCTATCAACAGGCTGGCGAGTTAGCCAGTGTCGCCTCAGCCACTGTCGTCACTCAGTTCGGGCCACGGCTGCCTGTCGAGCAACACCGCAGCCTATTAGCGCAAGTATAAAATCAGTCTATAAAAAAACGGCGCCTGCTTTAAAGAAGGCGCCGTTCGATACAGATAAGCGAGGGTCGTTAACGCGTACCGTGCACGACCATGGTTTTACCTTTCACCCATACCAGATCCTGCTGCTCGAGTACTTTAAGAACCCGGCCTACCATTTCCCGCGAGCAACCCACAATGCGACCAATTTCCTGACGGGTAATCTTGATTTGCATGCCATCGGGATGCGTCATAGCATCGGGTTCTTTACTCAAATCTAGCAAGGTGCGCGCTACGCGGCCAGTCACGTCGAGAAAAGCAAGATCACCCACCTTGCGAGTGGTATCCCTCAAGCGCTGCGCCACTTGTATGGACACAGCGTAGAGAAAATCAGGATGACTCTTCGTCAGCGCGTGGAAATTGTCGTAGCTGATTTCAGCGACGTCACATTCATTTTTAGCCCGTATCCAGGCACTGCGATCCTCCTGGCCAAACAGGCCCATTTCGCCAAAGAAGTCACCTGGGTTTAAATAGGCGACAATCATTTCGCGACCGTCGTCATCTTCAATCAGTACCGTCACCGAGCCGCTGACAATGTAGTAGAGCGTATCGCTGCTATCGCCGGCATAAATCAAAGTACTCTTTGCTGGGTAGCGCCGCCGATGGCAGTGACCGAGAAATTGCTCAAGATTGTCGATATGCGGGGTAATAGGTTTTAGACTCACGATTTGCTGCTCCATGTATTTTTTTTACTCTTGGTTGTTATCATCGCACTATAAGAATATTAATGTAAACCTTTGAGCTAGTTGGCATCTATAATGCCAGCCGTAACCCAGATAGTTTATTAGCGGTGTGTTAGTGCGCACCGCTCTACCCCATTAAATAACGACAAGACCGGACGACACCGGCCTTGTCACGCAAGAAAGGAAGTAAGTCATGAAAGCTAAAGTAAAGTGGGTCGACAACGCCATGTTTCTGGGGGAATCCGGCAGCGGCCACTCAGTAGTAATGGATGGCCCTGAATCCCTTGGCGGGCGCAATATGGGGATTCGCCCGATGGAGATGCTGCTGATTGGCATGGGCGGTTGCGCCAGCTTTGACGTTATGAGTATTCTGAAGAAAAGCCGCCAGGCCGTTACTGACTGTCATGCAGAGCTGGAGGCTGAGCGCGCCGATGCTGTGCCCGCCGTATTCACCGCCATCAACATTCACTTTGTTGTCAAAGGACAAAGCCTGAAGGAAAAACAGGTTAAGCGAGCCGTTGAGCTATCCGCAGAGAAATACTGCTCAGCATCGATTATGTTGGGCAAGGGCGGCGTCGTGATTAGCCACAGCTATGAAATACTCGAAGAAAACGCTGCCGATAAATAAAACGCTACTTTATTTTAGGCAAAAAAATACGGGGAGCTTGACGCTCCCCGCAAAAAGTTTAATACAGGGGGTTAGGAGGTAAATCCGCTAGCAAGGAATCCTAGGTTCCGTTGCTCACTAACGATGAAGTGAACTATAGAGACCCAGGCAACATAAATAAAATGCATTGTTTTTATAAATAGCATAACTGCTGGGAATTTCTTGTGGTTTAACCCTATAAACCCGTACCCCCCACAGCCCGCCTGCCAATACGATTACCAGCCTTAACGTGACGCCCATCTCAAAAAACCACATTCCCTGAAGCATAATCTTTAGATATAATAGCCGCCGAAATCAATAACTCAAGATTATGCCATGTCTGTTGACACACTCTCTCGCGTTGACCTGAATCTGCTCGTCGCCATGCAAGTCTTACTTGAAGAGCGCAATGTCACCCGCGCCGCCGAGCGCATGTTTGTCACCCAGCCCGCTATGAGCAAGACGTTGCTGCGTTTGCGCAACTCCTTTGACGACCCCCTGTTCACCCGCAGTGGCCGCGGCCTGGTGCCCACGCCTCGTGCGCTTGAGATACAGCGCCAACTACCAGAAATACTGAATAGTGTTTCTCAGGTGCTGGAAAAACAGGAGTTTGATCCAGCAACACGAGAGACATCGATACATATCGTCGCACCCGAATTTATGGCCGTGCAAGCCATTCCTGATCTCACCAAAATCTTGCAAGAAGAGTCGCCAGGCATCTCCCTCGCACTGTCAAATATCGATGATAATTGCGAACAGCTACTGGAGTCTGGCGAAATAGATTTTGCATTGGAGGTTGAAAAAAACCTATCCAAGGATTTTATTGCAACGCCCCTGGGGAGTTTACGGCCCGCAGTGTGGATGCGTAAAGGACATCCCCTCTCTGATCGCGACCCTACACTGGACGAAATGCTGGAGTACCCCTTTATCCAGTATTTCTTGCTCATAGCCGACAAAGTTTCACCCAATACCGAAAGTCGCTTTGACCGCATGCTGCACGAACTGGGGCGCAAACGGCGTAAAGCACTGACCACCGATCAGCTGATGACGGCCCTCGACACGCTCAACTCGTCAGACTGCCTGATGATGGCGACCATGGACGACCTGAAACAAGAAGGCGAGTACTACGAGATTGTTCGCAAGCCCTACCCCAAGGAAATCGAGCACTACCCTGAAATCCCCGCTGTGCTGGTTCAGCATCGTCGCACGCTGAACTCACCGACCCACCAATGGGTCAAAGATAAAATCCTTGGCATTGTGCAGGGTCTACGCGTCGAGCGCGGCATCGATGAATTTGGCAAGGAGATCACGTAGTAGATCTGACGACCAACCCTAAAAACGGCTGCTACTCTCCGTCATCGCTTTCGCCACCAGGCTCATAGCGGACTTCAACGGTGCGGGGAAAGGCAGCCCACCGTTGCGCAACGCACTGGCACCGTGAGCTTCTTCATCTTCAATCATCTGCTCAACAATGGCGCGACTTTTATTATCTGACGCCGGCAGCTCGCTTAAATGACCGGTCAAATGCTGACAAACCTGCTCTTCCGTTGCCGCAACAAAGCCAAGGCTGAGCCGATCACTAATTGCCCCAGCACCTGCGCCGATACCAAAAGACAGGCCATACCATAGGGGATTGAGCACACTGGTATGACTACCAAGCTCATCAATACGCTGTTCACACCAGGCCAGATGGTGAACTTCTTCACTCGCGGCAGCTTCCATTTCCAGCTGAATGCCGGCATTTTTTGCCGTTAAAGCCTGCCCTTGATAAAGACCCTGAGCGCAAACCTCCCCACTGTGATTAACACGCATCAATGCTGCCGAGCGTTGTTTTTGGGCAGCGCTCAAATCCGGCTCATCTTCTGGCGCCGCCGGAGAGTTTCGTCGAGCGCGCGGTGTACTCGCCAAAGTACGCAAGGCAACATCTGCCTGCATTAATAATCGATCGAGCCCAGAAAAGTGGCGCACAGTCATCATTTTCACCAATGGGTTTACCTAAGACAGAACAATTGTAGCTAAAATCTCGCGGGTAAACGACCGTAGACCAATAACGATAGCAGCCCTGTCGAAGGAGATTGATTAGTGCAAGATGCTCACGACCTCAACCTGGTAATTGAAGCAGGGATTCCTCTGGTAGCACTGGAAACCTGGGACGAACCTCGGGCTATCGACCTACTATTACGACTTGCCCGCCAGCGCGATAGCAGCTTGTTTCAGTGGTCGGTCACCGATGGCCTCAAGCGCGGGGGCTTTGGTCTGCAAATAGAGCAATCAGCCAAACACAGCAAACCCGAAGAGATTCTCGACTACCTCAAACATCGGGCCGAACCCGGCATTTATGCCCTGTGTGACTTCCACCCCTGGTTTGGCGATGAGCACCCCAAACATACGCGACAGCTGAAGGATATTGCACTGCGCCACAACGGTGGTTCAATCACCATCGTGCTCGTCAGCCATCGCTTGAACCTGCCCCCAGAGCTGAGCCGTCTCAGCGCCCGCTTTCAGATCTCGACACCCAATCGCGATCAAATATTGGCCATTGTCCGCGCAGAGGCAAAACGCTGGGCCCGGGGTAAAGACGGCCGCAAAGTACGCGCCGACAATGCCACCCTGCAACAACTCGTCTCTAGTCTGCAGGGCTTAACCCATGCCGAAGTAAAACGGCTTTGTCGCAGCGCCATTGTCGACGATGGCGCCATTACCGATTCCGATTTACCGGCGCTGAATAAAGCCAAGTTTGATTTGATGGGTATGGACGGCGTACTCAGCTACGAATACCAAACCGAGGCACTGGCAAAGATTGGTGGCATGGCCAACCTCAAGCAATGGCTCAGCCAACGCCACGAAGTCTTTCGGGGCGACGTC
>QNFO01000142.1 GCA_003646355.1 Gammaproteobacteria bacterium | reverse complement strand
CTGGCGGCCTCGCTAATAAAATGGGCGGCTACCGCAAGATTACTGCTCGGGTCGCCGTCGCTTTTCAGTTGTATGGCGGCAATTTTGGCCATGGTGGATCCTTATGTTTTTAGGGCAGGGCCTTGCGAGGTCTGTGCAGTACTCTCTTTGTTACTCGGTTTTATCGCTGAAGATGCGATCGACTTTAACCTCGGGGTTATCGAGATCACCGGTGATTTTGTAACTGATGCTGGATATGCGATCAACCTGCTTTTCAAAAAGCTTACTGGTGATATAAACGCCAGCGGCGGCGGGGAGGCCGCCGGCGAGGGCGACAATCCAGGGTAAATTAGTGCCTACGGGAAGAGTCGCAATTAAGCGTGCATCGATGGTTTCTTCCACCAGGTTGGTCTGGCCCAGTAAACGTATTTTACCGGAGGGCAGAGTCACGACGATGGGCTCATCAAAGCGCATTTGATGCTCTTCAAAGGCCAGGCCGCCCTCCACATTGTCGAAATGAACACCCGTTGAAAAGAGGTCTGAAAAATCAAACTTTAGGCGCCGCAACCAGGTGTCGAAGTTAATTAAGCCAACAACTTTGAGCAGGGCATTGGTGGTCGTACCCGGTGCCTGAAAGAAGCGGCCCTTTTCAAAGCGGAGGGCGACATTACCTCTCAGAGCCTGGGTCGATAGATCCCAGGGTTTGCCCTGCCAGTTTAAATCAGCGAGAAGGGCAGCACGATTGGTGGTGAGCATCACCGGCATATTCCAGGCTTTGAGCACGCCGCCGAGGTCGTCGCTAAGTAGTGCTCCGGTGAATTCGCTGCGGTGTTCACCGTTTATTTTGTTCCAGATTAGTTGAGCCGCATCACCATCGGGTGTGTTGTCGATAGTGATGCCAGTGATTTCTGCCTCGATCTGATCGATGCTAACGCCTTGTTCATTGGCTTGCATCACAAAGGCGAGGCTGCCCAGCTCGTCATCGCCAATGCGTAGGCCCTCGGTGGCAAAATCCAGAGCGGGTAGCGTACTGGGGTCGAGGTCACCTAAAAAGCTTTGCTCGCTGTCGAGTTCAGGTTTGGGAAGCGTGAGGTAATTCAAGCGCGCCACTATGGCTTGATCCCGGTCCTCGGGGACGCGAATGTTACCGGCAAGTGTCGGGCTTTCAATATCGACATCCCATAATTGCTTGCTGTGCAGGGCATCGACGGTGACGTCATCGAGTACAAACCCGGCTGCGCTAAAGCGATCTATTGCGACCATAGCGCGGGTATCGAAGCCGGGTATGTTCCCGCCTTTGGCAGAGGACGGGTTGCGTAGCAGTACATCTAACCACTCATCCAGCTGGAATACCGGTGTGTGGCCGGTAACGAGTAGGCCTTTGTCCTTGGGTAAATTGTACTGGGGTAAATTGTGCTCAGATAAAGGGCGTTCGCCGTTATTTTTTGTGTTGTCCGGGGTGCTTTTTTCACCGATGTGGATGGTACCGCTGGCTAGCTGCTGGTTGGCAATACTGAGTTGAGCGTTGAGCTTGTCAGTGCGGGCATCGATGAGTAGATCGGTCACGCGAAATTGCAGGGCGGCGTGTAGGGGCCAGGCATTGCCTGCTGGTTTGTACAGCGGGGCGGGCAGTGCAATGGCGATGTCCTGCAAGTCAGATTGCAGGGTGAGTGTCGGTGCTGAATTGTTGTCCGGGCTAACAAAAGAGGCGGTATAGGCCGCCGTTCCCGTGATGTTATCGGTAAACAGGGGCTGCCAGCTGGGGGCTAAGGACAGATCGAGAAGCCCTGCGGCATCAATTTTTAGTCTGCCGTCCTGGGTGGCGATAGTTGCGTTGAGCGCTTGTCCCCAGAGTGACCCCGTTACGCCCGGGGAATGGAGTCCATCGTCGTCATTGTAGGCGATGGTGCCCTCTAGCTTGCTAAAAACAACAGGCTGGAAATCACGCAGTTGCATGCGGCCCTGACGAATATCAGCCTCGACACGATAGGACTCACCCTGGCGGTTTGTCGATAAAGGAATAACAAGATCCAGCCTGGCAGAGGCATCACCCTGAATCTGCCAGCTTCGCAGAGCCGACATTCTGCTGGCCAGGGGCGAGTTTAGTAGGCTATCGACGGCAGTATTTAAAGGTGAGGTGATATTCGCTTTAACCGACAGCAGGCCGCCGGGCAGGGTGGTGATTAGCGCCTTATCGAGCCGTGCCCACTCGGGGCCATCGCCGATTTTAGCGCCGTTAACGGTGCCCTTGAACAGGGTGTCATCGATAGTGATTTGGGCAGAATAGTCACTGAGTTTGGGCCAGCCCGGGTCGTAGTTGATCTCGCCATTTGTCAGTTGGCCATAGAGTTGAATACTGCGCTTTTGTGGGCTCTCGCCTTTGAGTGAGCCACGCCAGATAAAGCCGGCTTCACTAATGTCTGTATCGCCTATCGAGCGCTCAAGCCAGTCGAGTAAGGCGGGATCGAGTATTGCCGGTAAGTAGTTATTTCGGTAGCGGGAATGACTATTCTTGATGCCTGCCTGAAGGAACATCTCTGGCTCCCGGCCCTTGTTGTTGGTTGGGATGTCGAGGCTGATATAGGCGCGAATCTCACCTTCTTTACTGCGTATATCAATCGGCCCACCAGCGATTTGCAGGCTAGCGTCATCATTTGTCCAGGCAATGTTAACGCGTCCCCGCGTGGGGCCATAGTGCATAAAATCTGTGTAGACACCGGGATAGTGCATGGCGAAACCATCGCCTGTATCAAGGTCAAAATAACCCTGCTCACCTTGCCATTGAACATAACCACTGAGTCCGCGGACAGCCGGGGTACTGTGCCAGGCGTCGAGGGATAGTTGTTCAATATGGGCGCTGAACTGGGTGAGGGCCTGGGGTTTTTCCAGGTCGAGTGTCAGTTTTATGCCCTGCAGTCGACCTGAAGGGTTTAATGTCTTGACCAGTGCTGCAGTCGCCTCGCCGCCTAGCTGGGTTTGCACCAGGCTGTGCTTAAGTGTGGAGAGGTTGATGTGGTCGGCCGCCAGGGATATTTTATGCCAGTCTTCGCCAAGGCCCTGTTGAAAGCTCATATTTAAGGGCTTGATGACCAACTCGCCCCAGTCAAAGTGTAGGTCCTGGCACTGTAATCCCCAGTCTTTGCCGCTGGTGAACCAGCCGGTGAGGGTGGTGTCGAGGTTTTTTATGGGTGGGAGATCGGTGTCCCAGTTTAAGGGGATCTCCTCAGCCTTGACCTTGCCGCGCAAATCGAAGTGGCCGGGTTTGAGCGATGCTATCCATAGTTCTGCATCGAGCAGGGTGTTGGAGTCTGCTGTTGAATTGAGGAGTGAAGGCGGCAGCCAACCGCGAAGGATGATACCCAGGGCATTGCGCAGGTTGACCCGGCTAAAATTGATATAGGCCTTGCCGTCAAAGTTCTCCCAGTCGGTGGGGTCGCCTCTGCCCTCAACAAGCAGTTCAGCTCTGTCCTCGGTTTGATCCAATGAGAGACGCGCTCGAGCGCGGTGAAAATTGCCGTTACTTTCGATCTGTACATCGTCGATATAAAGTGTGGCTGCGGTGCCATCATAAAAGGCGACATCGACAGCAATTTGTTCGATGCCGATATGCGTGCTAAGCAGGATGATATTGCTGAGGACATCCATTTGCCCGCGGCTATTGGTTTCATCATCGAGCCTGGAAATGGGGAAATTACTGACGAACCACTTGCCCTCGGCATCTTCGCGCAGCGTTAGCTTGACCTCGCCGATGCTCAGGTCATTCCAGATAATCTCGCCGTTGAGAATACTGCGCAGAATGTCGAAGTCTGACTGGACACTGCTGATGGTAATGGCGGGGGCGTCGCCCTGAGATGCGATGCTTAAGCTTTGGGCCTGAAGTCGGGGGGTCAGCCGTGTCCAGCTGCCACCCAGGTGTTCCGTGGCGATCTGTAGGCCGAATCGCTCGGAGAGTATCTGACCAATGAGCTCCTGGCGTTGTTCAAGCGAGGGCAGTAGCTGGCGGCCGATGATCACCAGCAGGGCGTAGCTAATAATTAAAAAGGCGAGAGCAGACCATGCATAGCGGGCGCTACGCTTTAATACTGCGGGAACATCCAATGTCGGCAACTCCTAAACAGACGGCTAAACAGTAATGATGTCGTACTGCTCCTGAGAATAGCTACCTTCGGTGCGGAATTCGATGGGGCAATTGATTTCTTGTTCTGCAGCACTGAGGTAGGCGGCCTCCTGATCAAGAATGCGCTCAACCACGGCGGGCGACGCCAGAACCAGCCTTTTCTTCGCCCCATCAGTGCCGGCATGATTGACGATTTCACGCAGGATAGAAAATGAGGTGGTTTCCACCGACTTTAAAAAGCCCCGCCCCTGGCAGTGCTCGCAGGGCTCACAAAGCAGGCGTTGCAGGCTTTCGCTGGTGCGTTTGCGGGTCATTTCCACCAGGCCCAGCTCCGACACGCCGGTGACCTTCATTTTGACGTGATCGAGTTCGAGTTCCTTTTCCAAACGGCGCAAGACCTGGCGGCGGTGCTCGAGGTCTTTCATATCGATAAAATCGAGAATGATAATACCGCCGAGATTGCGCAGGCGCAGTTGCCGGGCAATGGCACCGGCCGCTTCAAGGTTGGTGGTATAGATGGTTTCGCTAAGATTACGGTGTCCAACAAAGCCGCCCGTGTTGACGTCGATGGTGGTCATGGCTTCGGTTTGGTCGAAAATCAGATAGCCACCGGATTTGAGTTT
>QNFO01000141.1 GCA_003646355.1 Gammaproteobacteria bacterium | reverse complement strand
TGCAGCAAACGATGGGAGCCTTCGTGGGAGGGCAGGGCCACCGAGGGGAAGTTGACCGAGCCGAGGGTGGTACCGTTATCACTGTAGCGGATGAGCTTTTCGGCCACTTCGCCGCCGATATTTTCCTGGGCTTCTTCCGTCGAGCCGCCAACATGGGGTGTCAAAATTACGTTGTCGAATTCACGCAGGGGAGAGATAAACTCTTCCTGATTGGTGCCCGGCTCGCTGGGGAAAACATCGACAGCGGCACCGGCAAGCTTCTTGTCAGACAAGGCTAGGCAGAGGGCGTCGATATCGATCACCTGGCCACGGGCGGCATTAATTAACACTGCACCGGGCTTCATCGCCGCCAGTCGCGTGCTGTCCATCATATTGCGCGTGGCCTTCGTGTCCGGCACGTGTAGCGACACCATGTCGGCACAAGCCAGCAGGTCGTTGAGCTCGGCAATTTGCTCGGCATTGCCCAGGGGCAAACGAGTAACCACGTCGTAAAACTTCACCTTCATACCCAGGGATTCGGCCAGCACGCTCACCTGACTGCCGATATTGCCGTAGCCGACAATGCCCAGGGTTTTACCGCGCACCTCGAAGGAGCCGACGGCTGATTTCTGCCACACGCCTCGGTGGGCCTTGGCATTTTTCTCGGGGACGCCGCGCATCAGCAGTATGGCTTCGGCGATGACCAGCTCGGCAACACTGCGAGTGTTTGAATAAGGGGCATTAAAGACGACGGCACCACGTTCGGTGGCCGCTTTAAGATCAACCTGATTAGTGCCGATACAAAAACAGCCGATGGCCATGAGCTTGTTGGCGCTGGCTAGCACGTCGGCGGTGAGCTGGGTGCGGGAGCGAATGCCGACAAAGTGGGCATCGGCAATTTTGCCCTTCAGCTCGGCGTCGTCCAGTGCGCCCTTGATGTATTCGATATTGCTGTAGCCCGAGGCATTGAGGGAGTCGACCGCCGAGGGGTGTACGCCCTCCAGTAGCAAGATACGAATTTTAGATTTATCGAGAGAGACAGAAGCCACGGCACACCTCAGGGGCAAAAAATGGGGGCGACATGGTAACATGCGCGGCAGCTTTCATGGCCCTCAAACCCTCCACATAACTTCGACAGAGCCCACTATCAATGGATAAAAACACCTTGCAGCAACTCCACGCCATCGTCGGGGAAGCACGGGTTCTCACCGACGCCGACAGCCTGCAACACTACGGCCTCGACCGCACCACGGTTTGGACGGCAGCACCCTGTGCGATCGTACTGCCGAGCAGCATCGAAGATGTGCAGGCCATTGTGCGACTGGCAGCCAGTGAAGACCTGGCTATTGTGCCCTCGGGCAGGCGCACGGGTTTAAGCGGTGGCGCGGTGGCGAAATCTGGCGAGCTGGTGCTGGCCATTGATCGTATGAATAAGGTGCTCAACTTTAATGCCGTCGACCGCAGCCTCACCTGTCAGGCCGGCATCATCACCCAACAATTACAGGAATACGCTGAGGAACAGGGGCTATTTTATCCGGTGGATTTTGCCTCTGCCGGCTCCAGCCAAATCGGCGGCAACATCGCTACCAATGCGGGCGGCATTAATGTCATCCGTTACGGCATGACTCGCGACTGGGTGCTGGGCCTTAAAGTCGTTACCGGTAATGGCGATATTCTCGAGCTTAATCGCGGGCTGATTAAAAACAATACCGGTTATGACTTCCGCCATTTGTTTATTGGCTCTGAGGGCACGCTGGGTATTATTTGCGAAGCGACCATGCGTCTCGCACCGCCACCGAAAGACCCCGCCGTATTGGTGTTGGGGGTGAGCGACTTTCCCGCCATTATGGATGTGTTGAAAACCTACAGCGGTGCCTTAACCCTCAATGCCTTTGAGTTTTTCTCCGACCTCGCCCTCGACAAAGTGTTGGCCCACCAGCCGCTAACCGCGCCCTTTGAACAGCGCACCCCCTATTACGCGCTGCTTGAATTTGAGCAAAGCACACCCGAGGTTCTCGATACGGCGATGGCGCTATTTGAAGACTGCGTGGAAGCAGGCTGGGTACTCGATGGCGTGGTTAGTCAAAATCAAACGCAGGCGAAAAACCTGTGGCGACTGCGGGAGGATATCTCTGAAACCCTGTCTTTTGCCAAGCCCTATAAAAACGACATCTCCGTGCAAGTCTCGCAAATGCCCGACTTTATTCGTGCGGTCGATGATCTCGCCAGCCAGCGCTACCCGGACTTTGAAGTGGTCTGGTACGGACATATCGGCGACGGCAATCTGCATTTAAATATTCTTAAGCCCGACGAACTGAGTGTTGAAGAGTTCAATCAACAGTGCAGCAGCGTTAGTGTCGAAGTCTCCGAATTAGTACAGGCTTTTAATGGCAGTGTCTCCGCCGAACACGGCATCGGCCTGCTGAAAAAACCCTATTTGAGCTATACCCGTAGCGATACAGAAATCGAGCTAATGAAACAGATGAAAGGCCTCTTTGACCCGAAAGGGATACTCAATCCCGGCAAGTTAATCTAATGACAACGGGCAACAAAACCATGAGCTACCAACATCAGTTTATCGATAATAGCCCTTGTGACTTGCCGCCCGGCAAAGTGGTTTGCGTAGGGCTTAACTACGCCGCCCACGTTGCCGAAATGAACAGCAAAAATATCGGCGAGCCACTACTGTTTATTAAACCCGCCACCGCATTAACACCGATTGAAGAACCCCTACGCATACCCGAAGGGCGAGGCGCCTGCCATTTTGAAAGCGAAATGACCCTGCTGATTGGCCAGCCCCTGAAAAACTGTAAAGAAGAAGACGTTATTGAAGCCATCGCCGGCGTCGGCATTGCCCTCGACCTCACCCTGCGCGATCTGCAAAAACAATTAAAAGAAGCCGGTCAACCCTGGGAGAAAGCCAAGGGCTGGGACGGCGCCTGCCCCATTTCACCCTTTGTTAAAACTGAAGAAGTTACAGATCTGCAAGATATAGATATTAAGCTTTGGCAAAACGGCGTGTTGAAGCAGGATGGTAATACCGAGCAGATGCTCACTCAGGTGCTGCCATTAATTACTTATATCAGTCAATTTTTCACACTGCAGCCGGGGGATGTTGTACTCACAGGCACCCCCGAAGGGGTTGGCCCTTTAAAGCAGGGCGACGCACTTAAGCTTGAACTCGGCAGCCTGCTTAAAATTAATGCAGGCTTAGTGCGTTCTTCTAATTAAACCTGCTTAGCAACGACATCTTAGGTGTAACAAATGAAGTGGTTTAAGCGGTGGCGTATTCGTCATATTTTGGACCGCCACACTATCCCCTGGCCGCTTTGGTCAACACTGATGCACAGCGCCCCTATTTTCACAGGATTGAGTTCCAGCGAAAGAGCGCATTTACGCCTATTAACAAGCCTTTTTCTGCACAGAAAAACCCTGAGTGGAATTCATGGCTTATATATTTCGCCAGAAATTATGGTCAGTATTGGCGCCCAGGCTTGCCTGCTGATCTTGAAACTTGATCTGGACTATTACGATGGCTGGTCTGAAGTGCTGATTTATCCCTCTGCATTTAAAGTCGCGCGGGACGTTAGCGATGCAGCCGGCGTGGTCTCTCATCAGGAGCGAATGTTGAGTGGAGAGTCCTGGTCCCGGGGGCCCGTAATTCTTTCATGGGATGACATAGAAACCGAGCTTTCTTCCTGCCACCCCGGGCACAATGTTGTGATACATGAGTTTGCTCATAAGCTCGATATGCTTAACGGCCGCGCTAACGGCATGCCGCCTCTGCATGGCGAGATGGTCCGCGAGGCGTGGACGAAGAGTTTTAGCCAGGCTTACGAGCGCTTGCAGAAAGAGCTCAAACATCATCGCCCAGGCATAAATGCCTATGGTGCTACAGCCCCGGCAGAATTTTTTGCCGTAGCGAGTGAGTATTTTTTCACGGCTGGGCAAACCCTGAAAAAGCACTACCCGGCGGTCTATGATCAACTCGCTGCATTCTATCGGCAGGATACGGCAGGGCGATAATTTGGGTGCGATTGCTCAGTTCTTATTTTTACGAGGGCAGGCGAGAGTCGGGAAAGATAATTCAGCTGTAATAATCCTGAATTTTATAGCCTCATATTCTATATTCGCACATGCTAATATTGATAAGATAGCATTGAGTCCTTTTACTACCGATCAGAAATGTCGGGGGTATTGAGAGCTTACACAGAAACAGAACGGACTTCGTTCCCTGTAAATATAAGCTGGAGCAAGAAATGAAAAGAAATCGATTTATCATCACATTGATTGGTGTAGGGCTGCTTGGATCAGCAAATACAATATTCGCAGGCGAGTCCATAGAGCCCATCGCTCCAGTAAAAGAAATAAATCTTGCCCAGGTAGAATTGGGTAAAAAATTATTTTTCGATCCAAGGCTGTCGAAGTCTGGTGTTATTTCCTGTAATTCATGTCATAACCTCAGCATGGGTGGAACGGATAACCTTAAAACCTCAATAGGGCATAACTGGAAACAGGGCCCAATTAATTCACCAACTGTACTGAATGCCAGTATGAATATTGCTCAGTTCTGGGATGGTCGTGCTGCCGATTTGAAGGCACAGGCTGGTGGCCCCATTGCTAACCCTGGCGAGATGGCTCTCACTCATGCAATAGCTATCGATGTCCTGGCGTCGATTCCACAATATGTGACTGAGTTTAAACAGGTATTTGGTAAAAGTACTATTGATATTGATCAGGTCACATCGGCAATTGCAGAATTTGAAAAGACCTTGGTC